>LVVU01000103.1 GCA_006954465.1 Candidatus Methanoprimaticola hominis | reverse complement strand
CGGACCACGCCTTGGCCAGAAGCCCCTCCTCGTCCACGGGGAGGTAGGGGAGGTTGAATACGATCGTGTCGAAGACCCCTTCGATGTTCGAGTAGACGTCGGTCTCGATCACATCCATCTCCGCACCGTTGCGCTCGGCGTTCCTGCGGGCGAGTTCCACCGCCTTCGGATTTATGTCCCCGGCGGTCACGACGCAGCTGTTCTTGGCGCAGTGGATGGAGACCACTCCGGATCCGCATCCGATCTCCAGGACCCTCTCCCCCGGACGGACGTCCAGGGATTCGATGAGCAGGATGCTGTCCTCGGAAGGAGGATAGACGTCCTCGTCCGTCTCGATGGCGATGTCGGGGTCGTAGATCATGATAGAACCGTCCGGTCCGTCCATCATATCCCGGTTATAATACCGATACGGCGAAGGCAAGTGTTATAGGCATACTCATTCTGGCATGGATCATGATACGGCTCGACATCCTCTGCATAGGATTCCTTGAGCGCGACGAGGATGGCGGTCTGAAGGAGGCCCACTCCACCTCCACGCTGATAAGGGCCGACGGCAGGAACATCGTCGTCGATACCAGCACCGAGTACATGTGGCCAGCCGTCAAGACGTCGTTCAGGCAGATCGGCATCTTCCCCGAGGATGTGGACACGGTCATCCTCACCCACACCCACAGCGACCATAGGGGCAATCTCAAAAGATATCCCAAAGCGAAGGTCCTGGTGCACAAGGGAGGGAAGTCGGAGATCTCGGGGGCGAGGATCATCGATGCCGATGAGTACGAGGTCTGCCCCGGAGTCAGGATGGTCCACACCCCCGGTCATTGCACCGAGGAGACCAGCGTGTTCATCGACGCGGACAGGCGCTACGTCTGCGCGGGAGACGCCATCCCCTTGGAGGACAATCTGAGGGAGGGGAAGCCCCCGGCGCTGAACACCGACCGCAGGCTGGCGATGGAGAGCATGGACCGCATCCGCGGGTATGCGGACGTGATCATCCCCGGGCACGGCGCCCCGTTCATGGTCAGGCGAGCGTCGCGGCATAAGCTTTAAAGACGGGTCCGACTACATGATGCCAAGTCATTCCGGGGTTCGGGACTCCCGTTCATGGCGCAATGGTGATTGATATGATCCAGAGAGAGATGCCGGACACGATAGTCTACACGTGCCCCGACTGCGACGATGAGACCGAGCACCAGATCCTCAAAGGGAGGATGGGCAAGGCCACCATCGAAGGCACGTTTAGATGCACCGAGTGCGGGAAGGTGACCTCCGAGACCAT
Source organism: Candidatus Methanoprimaticola hominis (assembly GCA_006954465.1). GTDB lineage: Archaea > Thermoplasmatota > Thermoplasmata > Methanomassiliicoccales > Methanomethylophilaceae > Methanoprimaticola > Methanoprimaticola hominis. Next base: position 3,964 of record LVVU01000103.1, on the reverse strand, counting down.
CAGGATCCCGGAGCTCATCGAGGTTCCCGTGGTCTACAGCGACGGAGAGGTCTCCGAGCAGGCCCGCACCACATTGGAGAGCAACGACATCGTCCAGCTGGAGGACGAGTTCGAGCTCGACGACGGACGCAAGGTATGCGTCACGTACATCGAGGTGGAGGACGGACGCAGGGTGAAGAAGTGCCTCGCACCCAAGATCAAGAAGCTGTGGGTGAAGAGGTTCGACATCCTCAGCATCAAGGTCTCCGTGAACGATGTCGGAAGAACGTATTCCCTGAGGGTCGAAGCGGAGCCCGACGACGAGTTCGTCGTCGGTTCCATGCTGAAGTTCGAGGACTTCGACTGTCTCATCCACGCGATAAAGACCAAGGGCAACCTGGCGAAGCACGGCTCCGCCGAGGCGAGGGACATCGTCAGGATCTACGGGAAGATCCGCAAGAAGACCTACGACGTCCTCGATCTCGATGAGGAGTTCGACGAGTCCGATTACGTCATCGACGATGACGAGGACTACGACGAGTGATCATCATCAGGCGGGATGGGGGCGCATCCCCTGTCCTGCCTTCTTCTCCTGAACGTCGTCCGGGAGGATGTAATCCAGGACGTCGGCGATGTTGTCGGATTCCACCGTGTACGTGGCGGCCTCCGACGTGTAGGGGTCGGTCGGGTTGAAGGCGATCGACATCCCGGAATTCTCGAACATGGTGATGTCCGTGAAGGAGTTCCCGATGGACACGGTGCGCTCCTTGGTGGTTCCGTACTTCTCGATGTAATCGAGGACCTTGACGCCCTTGTTCCTGAGGTCGAGCCTCTGATGGCCTTCGCCGGTGAGCCTCCCGTCCTCGTAGCTGCAGATCTCGTCGGCGATGTAGTCGTCGAATCCGAACTCGTCCATGAGCATCTTCGCGGCCAGGTCGATCCCTCCGCTGATGATGACGCAGCGGATGCCGTTGTCCTCGAGACAGGCCACTGTTTCCTGGATCCCTCCGATCAGAGGCATGGTCTGGAAGGTCCTGGCGATGTCGCGGATGGTGATGTCCGGTTTCTTGGCGATCCATAGGCCGATATCCCTGCGCATGAACTCCTTCTCGTCGATCTCCTCGTTGACGAAGGCCTGGTAGGAGGCTTCGTTGTCGACATCGAAGCATTCGTGGACCCAGCGCCATGAGCTGCGGATGGTCGTGAGCGTTCCATCCATGTCGAAGCAAACCAGATCGTACCTGCGCATGCGGTGGAGAACGGGGTTCGGATATAATACGGCTCGTCGGAAGGGGTGCGATGCGGCTGTTCGCAACCATGGTACGAGCCATGCGGGGATCGGGTCTCAATGACGGTTCGGATCCGTGTCTGCCGTATAGTTCGATGTTCAGAATTCATACATTCTACGAACACGGAATTAGAACGTCGTTAGTAGAAGGTTATAGCATTGCCCGCAATGGACGGCATAGCATCATGCGGACATGTCCGGAGAGGGATGGGATGCGTGGTGCGAGAAATCTGGGCGCGAGCCCGGAGGAATATACATGAATTGCATGAAAAACAGCGCCAGGGGGGGGGGTCTCGGCCTCCAAGAAGCTCCTGGCGGCAATCGCCGTTCTGGCGGTCGTTTTTGCAGCGACAGCTGTCGTCATCGTTTCTGATGATGTGAGTGCTGACACTGCGAAATATGAGACCACTGAGATCGGTAGCACGGGATATTCTATCGTGCACGAGAAAACGATGACCGCATCGGTCGTCGGTAACAAGATATCCTTCAAGGGATACGCTACTGCCGGAACCATTGCCGGTGAGAGCAATGCGATTAGTGGCATTCAAAGTGGTACCTTCAGTGGTTTGTTCACTGGTGAATCCCTCTGGTCCGCAGTCACTCTGAGCAAGACCGGATGGTCCACTGCTACATCTGGAAGTCAGATCACCATCGTTCAGAAGAATGCCGCTCTCAAAGAGGCTTATCCTGCACCCGCTGAGAACAGCGGAATCGTAGGAGATACGAAGACGAAGCAGTATGCCATGGGTTCGAGTGACTATGGTTACGCCTTCCTCATTCCCAAGTACTCCAACGATGAAGTGACTGTCACGGTTTACACCGATGATGCTAAGACGAAAGTCGAGCTGACCTTCACCTTCGACTTCTCCGAGGTCTCTACCAAGATTGTTCTCGGAAGTAGTGCTCTTGCCGGAACCGGATGGAAATACACATCTGAAACTTTGGCCTTCACCAACTACACCGGAAAGGAGATCTTCAGCACCGCTGACGGACTTACAATCACCCTCACCGGTGAGAACAAGATCTCCGCATACGGTGTCGCCAACAGCTATGAGGGAAGCGCCATCTACGCGAAAGGAAACCTCCTCATTTCTGCAGGTGCAGCGGATGCATCTCTCAAGGTCACAGAGAACACCGCCGGAGCGTACGGAATCGTCTCTCACAATGGAAAGACGACCATCGGAAGCGCCGATACGGGTGCCAAGAAAGTCACCCTCACGGTCGACGGTAAGCCTAACAGGGCCATCTATGCCGTGGGCGGACTTGAAGTCAACAACGCCACCATCACCGCTCAGTCGACCGAGAAGACCATCAGGTCTAACAGTATCATAACTATAGGAGTCAATGCCGTCATCGATGCGAAACTCGTATCCGTGAAGGGCAACAATCAGGGTACGGATGATTTCTCTGCAATCAAAGCAGCAGGAGATCTGTCTGTTGGTGAGAAGTCCATAGTGAAGACTCAGGGTCTCTTCTTGGAGGATCCTGGAAAGATTGGAACCATATCGGGACAGGTGATCGTTTCTGGAGATTACACCCAGAACTCCGGCGCATCTCCTGTGAAGATGGCCGTTGCTATCTCCGGACTCTACCTGAACACTGAGGATACCACGAACAAAGCCATCAGGGCTGTTCCTGCAACAGATGCGAAGGCCGGAATTTACTTGATCAACGATGCTCAGGCATACAACATCCAGGTCGTGAGCAGCGCTGCTCCCAATGCGCCTATCGTCGAGAAGACCGTCAATAATGTAGACGATATCAAGTTCGATGGCAAGATCGACACAATCGTCTTCGCCCCCTCCGTTGAGGTTTTTTCCGGAAAGATCGCGGTTCCCGAAGGGAAGACCCTTCTCGTGAACTCCACCAATGGAGCTCTCACCGCCGAGATCACCACCGGAGCCAAGAACGGCGCTCAGACCATTGACCTCAAAGGTGTCAAGGGTCAGTACACGATCGAGTACGGGTCCGTCGATATCAGGATCGGAACCATCACCGAGGGAGAGATCGCACTCACTGAGGGAACCACCCTCGTTCTGGACGATGTGACCTTCAACAACACCGCCGAAGTCAAGATCACCGGAACAGGAAACGTCCTCGTCAAGCCAGGGAAGTCCGTTACCCTCGCAGGTGCAGGCAACCTGACCATCGGTGCCGACGTGACCATGCAGGTCTACGGTACCATTGCGAATGCCACTGGTGCCACCGGAAAGCTCAACATCCTTGGACAGGTCAAGCTGATGTCCGGCGGTTCCATCACTGCTGCTGTTGCCGGTAATGACCTCAGCTACGACGAGTCCCTCATGTCCGACATGACCGTCAGCGGTGTCACCGATGTAGGGAACACCGTGTTCTCCTCCAAGAACATCGTCACCGTCAACGGATCCTGGACCCTCGTCGCAGGTTCCCATGTCACCGTCAAAGGAAAGCTCGTCGTTCCTGAGGGAGCGACCCTCAAGATCGAGGCAGGTGCCACTCTCGAAATCGTTAACTCCGCCGTCTTCCAGATCGACGGAAACCTCGAGATCGACGAGGCCGACACCACCGCCAGCCAGCCTGCAGGATCCCTCACCGTCACAAAGGGAGAGGCCATCGTCAACGGCAACGTCTCCATCTCCGGAGACATCGTTGCCACCGACAAGGTCACCATTGCTCAGGACGGAGTCCTGTCCATCGCCGCCACCGGAAACATGAAGG
>LVVU01000102.1 GCA_006954465.1 Candidatus Methanoprimaticola hominis | reverse complement strand
TCTCCTTGCGGAGCGCATCGTCGGAGAGCATGCGGTTGATGGCATCCGATATCGCCGTCGGATCCCTCGGAGGGACTCCGATCCCTCCGTCGCCCACCGTCTCGGGAAGCCCGTTGACCTCCGAGTAGACGAGCGGCTTCCCATGGGACATGACCTCGAGCGCAGCGAGTCCGAACGATTCGAAGAGCGAGGGCATGACGAACATCCTGCAGGAATCGATAAGATCCGCCTTCTCCTCATCGGAGACGTATCCGCGGAGCTCCACCTTGTCCCGGAGGCCGAGCTTCTCCACCTTCTTCCTGATGTTCTTCTCCTCCGGGCCCTTGCCGCAGACGATCAGTCTGCAATCAACATCCTTCATGGCCTCGATCATGTAATCGAGCCCCTTCGTTGCCACGAGCCTTCCGAGCGACAGGATGTAGTCGCCTTCGGGCATCTCGCGGAGCGGAGGCATGTCCATGCAGGTGGGCACGGTGCTCGTTCTATCCGAAGGGATCCCACGGCGGATCAGGTCGTCGCGGACGTAGTCGCTGACGCAGATGATGTGATCGAAGGATTCGAGCGTCGAACGGAACGAATCGTCGTTGATCTCGGACAGCTTCGCCTGGAGGCCGATGCCCTCCCCCCACATGTTGTGGTAGGTGAACACTTTCCTCCCGTCGTATCTCTTCAGGTCCTTGTTGTAGGACGGCGCCCAGCGGTAGTTGTAGTTCACGACGTCGGCGTCCATGGATTCGAGCGTTTCCAGGACGTTCCTGGACGTCACGTACGGGGGGTTGTAGATGTTGATGAATCTGGAAGGGAGGCGGATGATGCGGTATCCCCATTCGGTCGTCTCCTCCTCTGCCGTGTCCGGCAGCCTCGAAGTGAGGATGGTGACGTCGTGCCCTCTCGCCGCAAGAAGGCGCGCCGTATCGTGTATGCGTCTCTCTATGCCGCCCTTGTACGGGTAGAAGAACGGATTGACGTCTACGAATCTCATGTTTCCAGGCCCTCCTTCCTCTTCTTGAAATAGGATGCGATGAAGCTGATTATGATGACGGCGAAGACGAACACCAGCGTCACCGTCTGCGCCTCCTCGGATCCGAGATAGCTGATGAAGAATCCGCTGGCCATCAGGATGATGCCGTACTTGACGAGGCAGCCTATCACGATGTAGGCGGCGCACTTCCTCCTGTCCCATGAGTCCACCATGGCGATGAACGCTCCCAGGAATGGGATCATCGGCGCTATGCGGTTGACGAGGATGATCTTCTCGTCGCTGAACACCAGGAAGTCGATGTACCTGTTCGCGATCCTCGCGATCCTGGCCGGGACCTTGATCCTGGACACGATGTAGTAAAGCGAGAACACGCCGACCAGTTCGGCTATCACGGTGGCCCCAAGCAGGATCATTGCGAACTCCCATGTGGGGTTGCTGCTGAATCCGAGGACCATGAAGAGCTCGGGGAGCGTGGGGAACAGCAGGGCATCGATCAGGAACAGCAGGAAGATGCAGAGCACCACGCCCGCATCGCCCATCCCGTCGAACAGTCCGAACAACCAGTCCCCGAGGCTCACTTCCTGCACCTCTCCTTCCTGGTCTCGATGGCGAGCTCGTACGCGCCCACATAGAGCCGGGCGGACCTATCGCGGGAGTTGTCCAGCGCCGTCTTCAGCGAAGCCTCCCTGACCTCGGGGGGAGCATCGAACGCCCTCTCCATCGCTTCGACGCACCCGTCCACATCGTCGAACAGGTATCCGTTCACTCCGTCGTGCACGATCTCGGCGAATGCCCTGCCGTTGCGGCAGGCCACGGGCTTCCCGGATGCCATGGCTTCCAGGATGGACAGTCCCTGCGTCTCGAACGGCGATGTCCGCCGCGTTATAGTACGCGGGGAGCTCGGAATCGGGAACGAATCCGGCGAAGACGACCTTGTCCTGGAGGCCGAGGTCCTCGACGAGCTTCTCGACGTCCGCCTTGGCCGGTCCCTTCCCTGCGACGAGAAGGGTCGCATCGATCCTCTGCATCGCGCGGACGACCATGTCGAGCTCCTTCTCGTAGGATATGCGTCCGACATGGATCGCAACCCTCTTTCCCTCGAGCCCGTGCCTCCTCCGGATGTCGTCGGAAGCGATCCCGGGGTGGAACTCGGCGGTGTTTGTACCGGTGGGTATGGTCACGAGGTTCCTGCAGACGGCCCCGCGGGACTTCAGCTCCTCGCCGATGCAGGCCGTGGGGGTCACCACGACATCCATCCTCTTCAGGATCTGCCTCAGATAGATCCAGATGAGCTTCTCCATCGTCTCCGGCGGGATCTTGATCGGAGAATAGTACTTGGCCGCGTCATCGACCATCGTGTGGAATGTCATCACGGTGGGGATCCCAAGCTCGTGACCGCAGACCAGTCCGCGGAGCGCCATGGTGGCGACCCCGTGGATATGGATCACATCGGGATCGATCTCGCGGAGGACCTCCATCTTGTTCGACGGGAGGATCGGAACGTAGTACCCTTCATAGGATCTGAAACGGACCGCGGGGAAGTAGTAGACCCCCTCCTGCCTGAATTCCTTCTCCGGCTCCGGTGCGACTATGAAGACCTCGTGGCCCAGAGCCTCCAGGGATTCCTTGATTATCGTGATGGACGTGACGACGCCGTCCCTCGTAGGGAACCAGCTGTCGGTCATCATTGCGATCCTCATCATCCATCGATAGAGGTCGACGGAATTAATATGCTTACGACGGAACCTGCATGTGCCAGACCGTCGCACTCGTAGAAATGTCAACTAGTGTTATATATCACCGCCGAAATAGTACATTCTACTTCCGGGTATCGAACCCGGTGGACCCGAGGTGATGGGATGGATGGGATTCACTACAGGGCCAGAGCACCATTGAGAATAGGGCTGGCCGGAGGCGGCACAGACGTCGAGCCGTATGCCTCCAAGAAAGGGGGCGCCGTTTTCAATACGACGATCAACCGTTATGCGTACTGCACCATCACTCCGACCGACGATCATTCCATGTCGGTCCATTCCACGGACTACGGGAAATACAGCGCCGAGCTGAGCGACAGCCCGCTGCCCCTGGACGGGAACATGGATCTCATCAAGGTCGTAACCAATCACTTCCAGGTCACCGACGGATTCAGGATGTTCCTTCAATCGGAGGCTCCTCCCGGATCCGGTCTCGGAGGCTCCTCGACCGTCATAGTGTCGATCATCGCGGCCATGTGCGAGTGGCGCGGCATCAGGCTCACCGCGAGCGAGATGGCCCAGCTGGCCTACAAGCTCGAGAGGGAGGAGATCGGTCTCAAGGGCGGGAAGCAGGACCAGTATGCCGCCGTCTTCGGAGGATTCAATCTGATGAAGTTCAACGGCAACGGCGCGTGAAGATCAGGGACGATGCCATCAATGAGCTCCAATACTGCTCGCTCCTGTGCTATACCGGCAACAACCGCGAGTCCGCGACCATCATCGACAGCCAGGTCAACAAGTTCAACAAGGGCCAGAACGAGGATGCTCTGGACCAGACCAAAGCATTGGCCAAGGAGATGTCCGTGGCCCTGGAGAGAGGCGACATCCGCACCGCAGGGGAGATCCTCGACGAGTCGTGGGTCTACAAGAAGCAGTTCTCCAACAAGGTTACGAACCCCCGCATCGATTCGATGTACGAAGCCGCCAAGAAGGCCGGTGCGATCGGCGGGAAGGTGTCCGGCGCGGGCGGGGGTGGTTTCATGTACTTCATATGCGAATACAACCGCAAGTACAACGTCGCCCAAGAGCTCGGAAAGATGGGTGCGAAGGTTGCAGACTTCATGTTCGAGCCCCAGGGTGTCATCTCTTGGAGATATCCCAATGAATGACGTCATCACAGCAGAGCTGTCCAAGGCGGCCGATACGATCTCGAGGATCGGCCCCGCCCAGATCAGGAAAGCGGCCGACCTCATGGTCGAGGCCTTCAGGAACGGCAATCAGGTCATCTTCTGCGGGAACGGCGGGTCCTCCGCCGATGCCCAGCACATCGCGGCCGAGTTCTCCGGCAGGTACATGATGGAGCGCCCCGCCCTTCCCGGCGTGTGCCTCTCCAACATCGCTCCGGTCACCGCTATCGGCAACGATTACAGCTACGATATCGTCTTCAAGAGGCAGGTCGAAGGGATCTGCAGGAAGGGCGACATCCTTGTCGGACTCTCGACATCGGGCAACTCCAAGAACGTCATCCTGGCGATGGAGGAGGCCAAGGCCCGTGGCGGCAGGACCATCGTGTTCACCGGCGACCATGGGAAGATGAAGGAGATCGCCGACTGCGCGGTCGTCATCCCCACCGTGGAGACCCCCCACGTCCAGGAGGGCTACCTCTGCGCATGCCACATCATCGCGGGCATCGTGGAGCAGGAGCTCTTCGGGAACCGAGCCGTATTCATCGACAGGGACGACACCGTAGCGAAGGACGTACCGTACTGCGACGATCCGGACAAGTTCGAGGTGTTCCCGGACGTTCCGGGAGCCATAGCTAGACTGAACAGGGCGGGCTATCTCGTCGTCCTGATAACCAACCAGTCCGGGCTCCATCGCGGATACTTCGATGAAGCGACCCTGAACAGCATCCACGACAAGCTCAGATGCATCGTCGAGGCTGGAGGCGGGCGCATCGACGACATATTCTACTGCCCTCACACCCCGGAGGAGCACTGCTCCTGCAGGAAGCCCGAGATCGGAATGGGTCTCGCGGCCATCGCGAAGCACGGGATCGATCCTTCGAGATCGTGGATGGTCGGTGACCACGACAAGGATGTCGAATTCGGGACACGCCTGGGTTGCCGCACCGTCAAGGTCGGACAGGGTGTCTCCTTCTCGGATGCCGTGGATATCATCCTCGCTTCCGAGTCGGCCTAAACGCGTAAATATGGCTAGCCTTGTCATCCGTTCTAATCGCGCGTATGCGTTGATGCCTCAAAGGTGAATCCAATGGATAAGACCGAGAAGATCTGGCTTAACGGCAAGCTCGTCGACTGGGAGGACGCCAAGGTCCATGTCCTCGCCCACGCCATGAACTACGGATCCGGCGTGTTCGAGGGGATCAGGGTCTACCACACCCCCAAGGGACTCGCCGTCTTCAGGCTCAAGGAGCACGCTCAGAGACTCATCGACGGATGCAGGATCATGGGCATCGAGACTGTCGTCGAGGGCAAGAAGTACGGGCTTGTCGAGGTCATGGAGGCCATCAAGGACGCGGTCAGGGCCAACGGCGACGCCGTCGACTACATCAAGCCCTGCTTCTTCCTCAGCGGAGAGGAGGTCGGACTCAACCCCTGCGGCGTCGAGACGTCCTTCGTTATCACCTGCATCCACATGGGCGAGTACCTCGGACCCAACGCATCCGCCGGAGCCAAGCTGATCACATCCTCCTGGCAGAGGCCCGACAACCTGTGCGGACCCGCCGGAGCCAAGGTCAACGGTTCCTACGTCACATCCACCATCGCCAAGAGGGAGGCCGTCAGGCAGGGCGCCGACGAGGCCATCATGCTCAACTCCGTCGGACACGTCGCGGAGTGCACCGGAGAGAACATCTTCATGTACCGCCACGGCGAGATCATCACCCCCAGCACCGCGGAGTCCATCCTCGAGGGCATCACCAGGGATTCTATCATCAAGGTCGCCAGGGACATGGGATACACCGTCAGGGAGATCCCCGTCTCCAGGTTCATGCTCTCCTCGTCCGATGAGGTCTGGATGACCGGAACCGCCGCCGAGATCGCACCCGTCACCATGCTGGACGGAAAGCCCGTCGGCGACGGGAAGATCGGAGAGGTCGCTTCCAAGCTCCACGCCAAGTTCCGCGAGATCGCGACCGGCGCGGACCCCAAGTACGAGCACTGGCTGTACTACGTGAACTGAAACATTCCGGAGGTCGTCGTCTTCGGACGGCGGCCTCGTTCTTCTTTATCGTTCCATCCCTTTGATCGAGGAGTCCTTCGAGATCGGGACCCGTTCCTCCTTCGAACCTCTCCATCCAACTGTCGTCCTTCCGCTTCATATCGTCGATGAACGCTGCTGCGAAGATCGGATAGTGTTCTATGCCGTCGTCGTCCACATGGATGTCCGTGTTCTCGAACTTCATCCTGCGATCGAATCTGGAGTCGCTCAACGTCTTGGACAGGGACGGACCCGTTCTGCTCTTCCCCGATTTGACCTCTATCGCCACGATGTCCGGGCCCAGTTCGATGACGAAGTCCAATTCCATGCGTCCAGGTTCCTTCCTGTTGATGAAGTGGTATCTCGCGATACCAGCCTTCATCAGACATTCCGCGACCATGTTCTCGGTCAACGCGCCCTGTTTGTAGGACATGTCCTCCTCTGCGACTGCTCTCATGGCTGGGCTGTCGTTCTGGCTCTCCCGATCCATCATGTGGATCAGAGTCCCTGTGTCGGAGAGATACATCTTGAAGTTGTCCGGATCGCGTGACATCGATAGCGGTTTGTCGATGGACCTCAGTTTATAGCACGGATTTCCGATTCCGCAGCCGTCGATCCACAGAAGTGCGTCCGAATAGTTGCGAGCTCCTTCGCGCGATCCTCTCGTCTCGAGTCTGGAATACATGAACTTCTTGTTGGTCTCGGACAGTTGTGCCGGGATGGAGTCGAAGCATTGGCGGATTTTCAGAGCATCGCTTGCCGAGGTGTATTTCGCCACATCGTCGTTCATGGAATGAATCACGGAGTCCAATGCATTCCTGGCCGCAGGGATCCCGTTCGTGATGTAGTTGGATACCGCTTCCGGCATCCCTCCGACCATCATATGTTCCCTGAACAGCCCGCTCATGGATTCCACGACAGCGGACCGAAGCGGCTCCTTCTTTCTTATCGAAGTCCGGATGCGATCGATCACCTCCTGTCTGTATCCCTTGGCCCATAGGAATTCTTCGAAGTCGAGAGGATACATGCGCAGGTGCTCTTCGTATCCGACAGGGACGGTCGGGATGACATCCTCCTCGTGATCCCTCTCGCTTTTCTCCACCCTGATCGGTACATCCAGAAGCGAGCCTGATGCGATGACGTCGTATCTGCCGTCGATGGTGAATTCCTTGAGGAAGGACCGTGCTGCAGGACACGATTGGACCTCGTCCAGGAATATCAGGGTGTCTCCTTCGACAGCGTCGAATCTCGGATTCCCGGCTTCCAGTTGATTGATGATGTCATCGACTGAAGATGCATCTCTGAACGCCTTGCGCATCTGGGCGTTCTTATCCAGCGTGATCGTCACGCTGTTGCTGTACGTTTTGGCGAACTCTTCGACTATGTACGTCTTGCCAGTCTGGCGTTGTCCCCTGATGAGCAGAGATTTGTGACCCTCGTGCGACTTCCATTCGAGAAGTTCGTCGTACATCTTGCGCTTCAGCATGCTGTTTCGTAATCGGATTTTTCATATAAAAAATCTGTGAAAAAACAGATTTTTCATATAAAAAATCTGTGAAAAAACAGATTTTTGATGTAAATTCCCTGTATCCAGATGTTTCCGGAAGCGGCGTCGAGCATGGAATCTGCTCCATAGAGATCCATCGGATGCAGTCTGGATCATTCGGCGGTCGCTGCGTACCCGCGGCCTCCCTGCAAGACCGTCAATTCTTCTTCTCGGCGGGATACATCTCGTAGTAGTCCACGCCGTACATCTTGGCGATGACCTTGGCCGTGAACTTGCCGAATCCCCAGAGCTGGTGGAAGGTCATGATCGGGACCTTGGGGTTGAGATGGGATTCGCCCTCGGCGCGGGAGCCGAAATCGTAGCTGTAGTAGCGGATGTCCATCTTCCTGTCGGAGAACTTCATGAGATCCATCAGGACCTTCCATCCGCGGAGCTCCATGTCGTCCCAGTTGTTCTCGATGATCGGCCTGAAGACGTCGCATCTGAGTGCGAAGAGACCGCTCATCATGTCCTTGGTGGTCTGCTTGCCGTGGATGCGGAAGAACATCTTGCAGTAGGCCTCGACCAGCTCGGAACCCAGGGCCCTCTTGAAGCCCATGGCCATCCTGCTGTTCCTCTTCCCGACGCACAGGTCCGCTCCAGCGTCCATCTGCGCGACGATCCCGCCGAGGGCGGAGATCGGATGCTGGAAGTCGCAGTCCATGCACATCGCGTAATCCGTATCGGCCAGCACTGGAGGACGGATGCCCCCAGCCCTCTTTTGGCGGGGTCCCTCACATAGAACGTGACGAGAGGGTCGTTCAGGGCCTCGACCTCCTCCCTGCTCCGGTCCGTGGAGTTGTCATCCATGAAGAGGATCTTGTAATCAGGATAGGCCTCCCTGATGGCCTTCGCCATGTTGGCGATGTTCTTCTCCTCGTTGTATGTCGGGATGACGATTGTGCATGAGCCGGACATGATGTATCGGGGTGCCCATTGGGTGCAATCCTATTTATCTGGTCGGTCGATTGCGGATACATCCCGCCACAGGAGGTCCGTGGAACTCCGACGCGACCGGGTTTCTTCAGTTATGTTTATAAATACCCCCCGTATACGCGCAGATTACCGCAACGTCGGGAGAGTCAGTAATATGAGGAGCTGCAAGACTAACCCTCAGCTCATCGCCACCATCAGCAACCTGAAGGCGAAGACGAGGGAGACGCAAGCTGCCATCTGGCGAGATGTTGCGCTTCGGCTTGAGAAGCCCAAGAGGAACTGGGCCGAAGCGAACCTCAGCAAACTTGAGCTTTACGCACAGGACGGAGAGACCATCCTCGTCCCCGGTAAAGTTCTCGCCGCAGGCAATATCAGCAAGAAGATCACCGTCGCCGCGTACGATTTCTCGGACGCGGCCGCCAAGGCCATCGTGGCCGCTGGCGGAAAGACCATGTCCATCGAGGAGCTGGCCGAGGCCAACCCCAAGGGGACTGGCGTCAGGATCATGAGGTGATGAAATGGTTACAGTAATCGACGGAAGGAATCTGATTCACGGCAGGCTCGCTAGCGTGGTTGCCGAGAAGATCATGGATGGCGAGGAAGTCGTCGTCCTGAACGCCGAGGCCATCATCATCACCGGCACCAGAGACAAGGTGTTCGCCGCATACAAGGCCAAGGTCGACCGCGGAGACACCACGAAGAGGAAGGGACCCTTCTACCCCCGCAGGGCGGACCTCCTGTTCAAGAGGTGCGTCAGGGGAATGATCCCTTGGACCACAACATCCGGCAGGGAGGCCTACAGGAGGCTCCATGTCTTCGTCGGAACCCCGAAGCAGTTCCAGGACTGCGAGAAGGACAAGCCCGCCGAGGCCTGCAGGAAGATCACCGGCAAGTACACTACCCTGGGAGCCGTTTCCAAATTCCTGGGTTCCAACGTGAGATGATCCCATGGTTGACTGCGTAAACACCAGCGGAAAGAGGAAGACCGCAATCGCAAGGGCCGTCGTCAAGGCGGGAACCGGCAGGGTGACCATCAACAAGGTCCCCATCGAGGTCTTCACACCCGAACTCGCCAGGCTCAAGATCGAGGAGCCCCTCGGACTCGTGCCCGAGAAGGCTCAGGGAGTCGATATCTCCGTCACCGTCAACGGCGGCGGAGTCATGGGCCAGGCTGCAGCCGCCAGGACTGCCATCGCAAGGGGTCTCGTCGACTTCTACAAGGACGACGAGCTCGAGGCGATCTTCAGGGGATACGACAGGTCTCTGCTCATCAACGATGACAGAAGGAAGCTGCCGAAGAACCCCATGGGTCCGGGCGCACGCGCCAAGAAGCAGAAGTCCTACCGTTGAGGAGATGTTGGCATGATAATACCGGTCAGATGTTTCACTTGCGGAAAGGTAGTGGGCTCCGCCTACCCCGAGTACGTCAAGCGCGTCAGCATGGGCGAGGACCCTAAGGCGGTTCTCGACGAACTCGGATTCGAGAGGTACTGCTGCCGTAGGATGATCGTCTCACATGCCGACCTCATCAAGGAGATCGCTCCTCTCGGATGATCTTCACTCTGGGGGCCTGTCCCCCAGAGCATAACCTTTTATGTAAAAACGATTTCACGCCCTTTGTGGGCCCGTGGGGTAGCTTGGTATCCTTCGTGCTTGGGGTGTACGTAACTCCGGTTCAAATCCGGGCGGGCCCACTCATCCTTTTGCATCGAATGCGATTCGCATAATCTCTGAACCGTGCTGTTCTCTCAATCACCGGGGTATCTTGCGACGAGCGCTTGCAGCCGCCCCCTCGATCCCGGTGCGTATCCGTTCCATGGAGGCGTTGTTGCATCGGTTTCTCGAGACGTCGCAGGCAGGGGTGTACAGGTCGTTCCATTCCGTTCACACACCGATGCAGAAATCGCATGCTGGGTTTCTCCTGCTTAAGAACCGTTTTCGGCGACCTCCCCCGCCCCCGCTTAAGTATCGTCCGGAGGTCGGCGACGCATGGAGGACCCGAAGCCGCTGGACCATCAATGCGATGAGGCGATCCGCATCCTGGATTCCGCGCTCGGCATGCGCGCATGCGGCATCGTGGTCTCAGGAAGCGGTACTCCGAGGTTCTCCTGCGAGGAATCCCCGTTCCAGCTCACCATGCGGTCCCTTGTGGCCCCTGTCATGCTCATACTGGGGTACGAGGACCCCCGTTATGATCCCGAGGGCTCCAGGGGCCCTGAGGGCACCGCTATGGCCATGGTGCCGATGAACCGCCCCATGAACGACGCGATAGTCCAGACCCTGACCGTCATGAGAGGCAGGGGGATCCCCCGCGGGATATCGACGGACGGCTTCGTGTGGATCCTCTCGGATATCGGACCGTACGGCCCCAGGGTGAGAAAGGTGTCCGATCTGCGTCCGTACTATCTCGAGGCATTGGACAGGAGCAGGTTCAGAAGCGCCGGGCCTGCGGACAGGGGCGTCGCGGAGGAATTCCTGGCAGCGTTCAGGCACGGAGTGAGTCGCGGAGGGCGATGACCTTCTCCGCCAGGTCCTCGACGGATTCGGCCATCTCCTTCATGAACTCCTCGTATCCGTCGGATACCGTGGCGCCGTCGGGCGTGGCCACGATGATCCCCTGCTGTTCCATGATCTTCAGCAAGTACCTCACCTTGTGCTTGGGGATGCCCGTCATCTCGGAGAGGCGTATCAGCCCTACAGGCTGGTTCTCCTTGACGGTGCGAAGCATCGAGATGTGGCGCTCCAGGAGCTCCAGAGTCTCATACAACGAGTCCACCGGGTCCTTTGCGGTCATGAATCCTCCGTTCAGAATAATAGGTAAGGGGGTTTGGTAAGAGGGTTGAGCGGGCCATCAGCGGCCATACCACTTCTGCTTGCCCCACTTGTTGTAGTTCGCCCACCATCCCTGGACGACGGAACCGCAACAGTCGAGGGCCTTCTGCTCCGCGTCCGGGCCTTTGAACGTCCTGTGGCAGTTGAGGCACTGCCAGATAAGTTCGGGCTGTTTCTCGGCTTTCATTGCCAGCGGATTGAGCGGGTCGATATTAAACCTTATGTTCGTTCCTGCTCCGGATGCAGAGTTCATGGCTTCCGACAGGCGTCTCCAGGTACCGCCAGAATATGCTGGACCGGTCGCCGGGAGAACGCCGGATGTCCGATGTGCGACCGTCTTGCGACACCGATGACCGATAGACAACACAATCATCGCCAGCCGGTTGGCCAGCGCGATTAGATATTATATACATTCGAAAGCATCTGCTGGGCCATGAATAGAATCAAGGTCATCAACGAGCCGTCGGAACTGGTGCCGATGCTGAGGTCCGTTGATACTCCCGTGAAAAGGGACGTCCTGAAAGAGGTGACCTTGGAATGGAGGACTGCCGACGAGATCGAGGAGAAATTCGGTCCCGAGGGCAGGGATGCCATCATCTTCTTCGAGAAGATGAAGCTGGTCGAGACGCGCTGGCTCTCCAAGAACGGCGGGTATCCTGAGAAATCCTACCACACCTACTACACGTCTTTCAGCATCAACGCCCAGTGGCCGGTGTACGAGATCAGCGATGTGCTGACCGCCGCCATGATGGGTGACGAGGAATATTCCGCGATCGAGGCCAAGATCCTCGAGCAGGTCGGAACGGAAGGCAGGTTCTCCGGCGATGTCGCCGAGGCCCTGGGCCTCTCCTCCACCATGCTCAAGAGTCTTGTGCGCAGGTCCGTGAAGATGGATTACCGCGGGCACAGGATAGAGCTCATCCGCGAAGAGTGACCGATGGCCGGAATCTGGATAATGAGGATCGGCCACCGTCCCGAGAGGGACAAGAGGGTGACCACCCACGTGGCCCTGTCCTCCCGTGCATTGGGAGCCAAAGGCATCTTCGTCGATACCGAGGATCCCGTGCTCGAGGAGAACATCCGCAGCGTCGTCGACCGGTTCGGCGGCGACTACACCATCGAGACAGGCGTTCCGTGGAAGCAGAAGATCAGGGATTTCCCGGGCAAGGTCGTCCATCTGACCATGTACGGTCAGAGGGTGGACGAGGCGCTGCCCAAGATACCGCGCGACGAGGACATACTCATCGTGGTGGGGGCCGAGAAGGTCCCTGCGGAGGTCTATCAGAGGGCCGATTTCAACATCTCGGTGGGCAACCAGCCCCATTCCGAGATCGCGGCTCTGGCGATATTCCTGGACAGGTTCACCGAGGGCAAGGCCCTCTACGCGGATCGCGGCGGGCATCTCGAGGTCGTTCCCAACGAGAGGGGGAAGACGGTTGTCGAGCACGATACCGAGTGATTCCCGTTGTATCGAGTACCTGGAGGAGGCCGGTTGCAAGCGGAGGGTGATCATCCACTGCTGCACGGTCAACGCCGTGGCGCAGGAGATCGTCTCCCGCATCTCCGGAGCGAACGTCGAGCTGGTGACCGCAGGGGCTCTCCTGCACGATATAGGCCGTTCGGTGGACCATTCCATCATGCACGCCTACATCGGCTCGCAGATCGCCGAGGCGTACGGGCTCCCGAAGGAGCTCGTCGACATCATCCGCAAGCATACCGGTGCCGGACTCGACGCCGAGGATGTGGAGGAGATGGGGTTGCCTCCCGCCGACTACATGCCTCGCACGATTGAGGAGAAGATTGTTGCCCATGCGGACAACATGGTCAGCGACAACCGCGTCGTGGAGCATACGTACTCGGTGAACAAGCTCAGGAGCAAGGGCGCCTTCCGCGGCGCCGACAGGATCGAGGCTCTCCACAGGGAGCTCTCCGGACTCTACGGCGAGGACCTCGATACGATCCCCGGCAGGATCGGGGAGCTGCCCGATCTGGAGCTGGCCAGAAGGATGAAGGTCCTCTGATCCGCACTCGAAACCGGCCCGTCCGCATCCGGGCGGACCGTTTCCCCATCCTTTCCCGAAGACCCTCGCGGTTCTCCCAACTAGTATAACGTTTCTGAAATAACTTAATTAATCTGCAACTACATCTATCTGTACCAACGAAGATGGGTGGTACAGATGGGAAGGCCGAGGAAGAAAT
>LVVU01000101.1:5323-7976 GCA_006954465.1 Candidatus Methanoprimaticola hominis | reverse complement strand
GTCCTCCGGCGCTGTCGTAGAGTATCGAGACGAACGAATAGACCAGCATCAGAACGGCGAATACGAGTCTCGCCGTCGGCTGGGAGATGAAGGCGTGTATGACTATATCCGCGTTGCTGACCTTGACGAGGGTCTCGATCTCCGGCTCCTCCGCCGTCTCGGACTCCTTGGAGAATATCCTCGAATTGAGCTCGCGGCGGATCCTCTCCGCCAGCTCCGAATCCACGGTGAGTGTGGCCTCGGGTTCGTTCGCATTGATGCTGGAATTGACGTTGAAGATGAGCCTGGTGGTCCCGCAGATGCGGTTGATGATGCTTCTGGCGACACCCACCGATGCCAGACGGGAGTATTGTATCCGCTTCGTCTTCTTGGTCACCCATGTGTCCCTGAGGACCACGATCTCCGTATCCTCGAAGGACACCCATGTGCGCCTCCAGATCGCGAATGAATAGACCATCCCTACGACGAACACGGCGGTATAGGCCGCGAGCATCTCGATCATCCCGTTGCCGGTGACCAGATACATGAACAGAAGCGCCACTCCCATGGAGAAGGCCTTCTCCAATAGGACGGTTGGATGATTGCGGCATCTCTCTGTCATGGATCTCTCGACTTCAGAAGCCTGATGACGCTCTCGTTGAGCGAATCGGCGATGGTCTCCGCCACACCGTCCTCCAGGAACTGGACCTTGACGGTGCCTCCGGCCGTCGTGACGACCACATCGGACAGACCGAACATGCGGTTGATGGGGCCGCGGACCACCTCTACCTGATGGATGCGCTCCACCGGTACCAGGATGTGCCTGATCGTTATGATCCCGCGACGGATCTCCAGCTTCTCGTCGTCCAGCCTGTATCTGTAACGTCTGTAGAACACGATCGGAGAGACCAGCAGAAATATCGCAACGACCGCCAGAAGGATCATGGAAACCAGACGGACCGGGTCCGCATATTCCTCGAACACATCCGAACAGACGATCAAAGGCACGAAGACTGCCGCAGAGATGAGGAGCCCTATGGCCCTGCCTATGTACATCGACCTCAGACTTGCAGAGACTATGCGGCGGTATCCGTCCGAGGTTACTCCGTTCTCGTCGACTGCGAATTCGTCACGGACCTTTCTGTCCATCGGAAGATGCTACATCCATGGATGTTAAATAGCTATCGGTATGAGCTGTGAGAATCCGGGGGATGTCCCCCGGAATGGTTTCGATCAGCCGAGGTAGGCGCCGTCGGCTCCACTGGAGACGAGCCGGCGGTACTTCTTCTGAACCCCGTGGGTCGCACGCCTTACGTGGGCGGCCTCCTTGAGACGCTGTTTGATCTGCTCATCGGTGAGACGGACGTTCAGCTTCCTCTCGGGGATGTCGATATCGATTATGTCGCCATCATTCAGAGCGGCGATGGGTCCTCCCGCATAGGCCTCGGGGGAGACATGCCCGATGGCTCCTCCTCTGGAGGCTCCGGAGAATCTTCCGTCGGTGATGAGAGCGACCTGCTCTCCCAGACCCCTTCCGATGATCAGACTGGTGGGGGAGAGCATCTCGGGCATCCCGGGGGCACCCTTGGGACCTTCGTATCTGATGACGACGACATCTCCGGCGACGATCTTGCCGGATTTGATGGCGTCCGCAGCAGCGGCCTCGCCGTCGAAAACCTTGGCTGTTCCGGTGAACTTCATCATCTTGGGACTGACAGCGGCCTGCTTGATGACGGATCCGTCGGGAGCGATGTTGCCCTTAAGGACGGCGATCCCGCCCTGCTTGTGGAACGGGTTGTCCTGAGGCCTGATGATTTCGGGATCATTCCCGGTGGCGGCGTCGGCGATCTCGAAGATGCTCCTGCCGTTATTGGCGGTAGGCGCGTTAATCAGCTTGTCCCTGAGGATCTTGAGGACAGCGGGAATCCCTCCGGCTCTATCGAGATCCTTGATCGAATAAGGTCCGGCGGGTCTGAGGCTCGTGATGTGAGGAGTATCCCTGGAGATCCTATCGAAATCATCAAGGGTCACAGGACATCCGAAGTCCTTGGAGATCGCAGGCAGGTGGAGGGCGGTGTTGGTCGATCCGCCGATGGCCATGTCGACGCGGATGGCGTTGAGGAAGGAATCCCTGGACACTAAGTCCCTGGGCTTGACATTCTTCTTGACCATCTTCACGATGCGCTTTCCCGTCTCCCTGGCGATCTGCAGCTTCTTGTTGTCGTCGGCGAGCGCGGTGGCACATCCGGTCAGACTGAGGCCGATGGTCTCGGTGAGGCATGCCATGGTGTTGGCGGTGAAGAGTCCGGAGCAGCTCCCCCTGCCGGGGCATGCAGTGCATTCGACGGTGTGGAGCTCGTTCTCGTCGATCGTGCCAGCGCTGTATGCCCCTACGGCCTCGAACACGGACTGGAGGTCCATGTTGCCGTTCTTGCCCACTCCGGGCTCCATGGCTCCGCCGGTGACTATCAGACCGGGGACGTTCATCCTGCCCATTGCCATCAGCATTCCGGGGGTGACCTTGTCGCAGTTGGAGACGCCGACCCATCCGTCCAGTGCATGACCTTCGACCATGACCTCGCAGCAATCCGAGATGACCTCCCTGGAGATCAAGGAGTATCTCATCCCGTTGTGGCCCATCGCGATACCGTCGCAGACGGCGGGGACTCCGAAG
>LVVU01000101.1:0-5300 GCA_006954465.1 Candidatus Methanoprimaticola hominis | reverse complement strand
TTCCCTCCTTGACGGCCTCTACGATCTCATTGAGATGTATGTGTCCAGGAACGATCTCGTTCCAGGAGTTCGCTATTCCGATGAAGGGCTTGTCGAAATCATCGTCTACGAGTCCGTCCGCCCTGAGAAGGCTTCTCTGCGGGGCCGCTGCGGGCCCTTTCTTGACTGCATCGCTTCTCATCAACGATCACTTAATCCGGGTAGAACAGGGAGATAATTAACTATCGCCCCGAAGCGAACGAACCCCCTGAATCAGAATGAACAGAAGTATGCTGTGGAAGAAGAAAGAAGCAGCACAGGGACCCGGAGGGCCAGGACCCTGGACTGCAGGAATGGCGGGGGCTCCCCCGCTTGAAAGGTTTATGTGCTGCGGAGCACGATCTCGATGTTCACGCCATCGGGGACCTGGATCCTCATCAGCTGCCTGAGGGCGCGCTCATCGGCGTCGAGGTCGATGAGCCTCTTGTGGATCCTCATCTCCCAGTGGTCGACGGTCTCGCTTCCCTCTCCATCAGGGCTCTTCCTGCAGGCTACCTTCAGCTTCTTGGTAGGCAGGGGGACGGGCCCGCGGATGTCCACTCCGGTCCTCTGGGAGATCCCCTTGATCTGGGAGCAGACACCGTCGACCTTTGCGGGGTCGGTGCCGCTGAGAGAGATTCTTGCGCGCTGCGACATCTCAATCACTGAGGATTCAAGCCTTCTCCACGGAGATGCACATTCCGGCGGCAACGGTCTGACCCATGTCGCGGATAGCGAACCTTCCGAGAGGCGGGAACTCTTTCGCAGTCTCGATGACCATGGGCTTGGTCGGCTCCAGCTTGACGATGGCGATGTCACCGGTCTTGAGGAAGTCGGGGTGGTCGGCCTTGGTCTGTCCGGTCTTGGGGTCGATGGACTTCACGAGCTCAACGAACCTGCAAGCGGTCTGCGTGGTGTGGCAGTGGAAGACAGGGGTGTATCCGACGGTGATGACCGAGGGGTGGTTCAGGACGACAATCTGAGCGGTGAACGTCTTGGCGACGGACGGAGGGTTGTCGACGGGTCCGGCGACGTCTCCCCTCTTGATGTCGTTCTTTGCGACTCCACGGACGTTGAATCCGACGTTGTCTCCGGGCAGAGCCTGGGGCAGCTGCTCGTGGTGCATCTCGATGGACTTGACCTCTCCAGGAACGTGGGAGGGCTCGAACATGACCTTCATGTTGGGCTTGAGGATACCGGTCTCGACACGTCCGACGGGGACGGTTCCGATTCCGGTGATGGTGTAGACATCCTGGATAGGCAGCCTGAGGGGCTTCTCGGTGTGCTTCTCGGGAACCTTGAGGTTGTCGAGGGCCTGTATGAGGGTGGGTCCCTTGTACCAGGGCATCTGGGCGGAGGGGACCTTGACATTGTCGCCGGTGTAAGCGGAGACGGGGATGAACGGGACCTCATCGGTCTTGATTCCGACCATCTTCATCAGCTTGATCATGGCGTCCTTGGCCTCGTTGTACTTGGCCTCGTCGAACTTCACGGCGTCCATCTTGTTGATGGCGACGATGATCTGCTTGACACCGAGGGTGGTAGCGAGGAAGACGTGCTCCTTGGTCTGGGCCTGGGGTCCCTCGATGGCGCTGCAGGTGATGATGGCTGCATCGGCCTGGGAGGTTCCGGTGATCATGTTCTTGACGAAGTCACGGTGTCCGGGAGCGTCGATGACGGTGAAGTAGTACTTGTCGGTGTAGAACTTCTTGTGGGCGACATCGATGGTGACTCCCCTCTCCCTCTCCTCCTTGAGTCCATCCATGACCCAGGCGAAGTAGAAGGATCCCTTTCCTTTCTCCTCGGCCTCCTTCTTGTATTTCTCGACGAGGTGAGGGTCGATCGCGCCGGTCTCCAGCAGGATCCTTCCGGTGAGGGTGGACTTTCCGTGGTCGACGTGGCCGATGATGACCAGATTCATGTGCTCTTTCTCTGCCATTTCATTTCCTCCGTTGTGGAACGCTAATTTTTCTGATAAAGGGTTTTGTATTTAAGGTTTGCAGGCCTCACAGGCCGGAGTAGTAATTCGCATCGTAGGGCTCGGGGTTGAGTCCCTTCCTCGTCCTGATGTCGGAGACGATCTTCTTCTGAAGCTCAGGCGGGACCTGGTGGAATCCAGCGTTCTCGACGGACCAGATGGCGCGTCCCTGGGTGGATCCACGGATGTCGGACGAGAATCCGAACATGTCGGCGACGGGCACCTCAGCGGTGACGGTGGAATCGGATCCCTCCTGTCCCATCTCGAGGATGGTTCCGCGGCGCTGGTTGATCAGGTTGACCGCTCCGCCCATGTAGTCGGGCGGAACGCTGATGAAGAGCTTCTGCATGGGCTCGAGCAGGATCCTGCCGGCCTGGCACATGGCTCCGTAGATACCGTCCCTGACTGCGGGGATGATCTGCGCGGGACCCCTGTGGATGGTATCCTCGTGCAGCTTAGCATCCATGAGGCAGACCTTGACGCCGGCGATCTTCTCGGCGGCGAGGGGTCCCCTGGACATGGCCTCGTCGAAGGACTGCTTGACGAGCTCCATGGTCTCGTGCAGGTACTGGATACCCTTGGTGCAGTCGATCAGCACGTTGTTGTTGTGGAAGGCGACAACACCTTTCGCCTCGACATCGCTCATTCCGAGGTCCTTCAGCTGCTTGGCCAGGGCCTTGGGGTCCTTGATCTTCGCGTCGACGTCAATCTCGTTCTTGCGGATGGCGTCCTTCACAGAGTCCTCGAGAGGACTGACGATGAAGTAGAACTTGTTGTGCTTGTTGGGCGATTTACCCTCGAACTCGTTGGGGTTGGATCCCTTGACGGACTCCTGGTACACGACGATGGGCGGGGAGGAGATGATGTCGACTCCCTGCTCGTTGATGATCCTGTACTCGGTGATCTCCAGGTGGAGCTCTCCCATACCGGACATCAGGTGCTCGCCGGTCTCGTTGTTGATCTCGATGTTCAGCGAGGGGTCGGCCTTGGCGATGACCCTCAGGACCTCGACCAGCTTGGGCAGGTCGGCCATGTTCTTGGCCTCGATGGCCTTCGTGATGACGGGCTCGGAGTAGTGGGCCATCCTCTCGAAGGGCTCCATGTCCTTGATGGAGGACACGGTGCTTCCGGCGATGGCGTCCTTGAGTCCGGTCAGGGCGACGATGTTTCCGGCCTTACACTCCTCGATGGGGGTCCTGTCGGCACCGACCATGAGAGCGACGGTCTGAACCCTCTGGGGGTTGGCCTGCCCGGCAATGTAGAGGGTCTGACCCTTCTTCACGGT
This sequence comes from Candidatus Methanoprimaticola hominis, assembly GCA_006954465.1. GTDB lineage: Archaea > Thermoplasmatota > Thermoplasmata > Methanomassiliicoccales > Methanomethylophilaceae > Methanoprimaticola > Methanoprimaticola hominis. Next base: position 2,019 of record LVVU01000101.1, on the reverse strand, counting down.
ACCGGAGAACAGCCTTCCGATGGCGATCTCTCCGGCCTGCTTGTCCATGATGATCTTGGTGACCATCATGGCGACCTCTCCGTTGGGGTCGCAGTTCAGCATGTGCTGTCCAAGAGGGGTGTTGAGGTCTCCCTTCCAGATGGTGGGGATACGGACCTTCTGGGAATCCACGGGGTTGGGGATGTGGTTGATGGCCATCTCGAGGACGACGTCGGCGATCGGGATGATCTTGGCCAGCTTCTCCTGTCCACCCTCCTCGGCGCAGAGCTTGAAGACGGTGTTCAGGTTGAAGGGCTTGTCCTTGAGCTCGGCTGCGAGCTCGGGAGCGATCTCGATGGCCTTCTTGGTGACCTCGGGCCTCTGGAGGTAGGGGATGGAAACCGCCCAGTTGTTGAAAGCGGATCCCAGAGCGACGGTACCGTCCTGGAGGCTGACCTGCCATTCCTTGTTCAGAGGAGCCGGAAGCGCATCGGCGATCTTCTGGTTGAACTGGGTGATGATCTTGGAGAACTTCTCGATCATCATCTGAGGGGTGAGCTGCTGCTCGACGATCGCCCTGTCGACCTTGTTGATGAAGAGCATGGGCTTGACACGCTCCTTCATCGCCTGCCTGATGACGGTCTCGGTCTGAGGCATGATACCTTCGACGGCCCAGCACAGGATGTACACACCGTCCAGAGCCCTCATGGCCCTGGTGACGTCTCCACCGAAGTCGACATGTCCGGGGGTGTCGATCAGGTTGACCAGGTAGTGGTCGACGACCTTGCTCTTGGGGTCCTTGTAAGGAACGACCATGGCCGCGGATGCGGCGTTGATCGTGATACCCCTGGCGGCCTCCTGCTCGTCGTAATCGAGCAGACGCTGCTCGCCGGCGGTCTCGGAGGACATCATTCCGGCACCTGCGATCAGGTTGTCGGAGAATGTCGTCTTTCCGTGGTCGATATGTGCTGCAGTTCCGAGGTTCCTGATGTGGGTCTGATCCTTCATCAGTTCTACTGCTTTCTTCGCGTTGTCCTCTTTGCGTCCCATGTCCACAACCTTCGATTAGTAGTTCATCTCGCGGACTGGGCGACCCTCTCCATCTCCTCTTTCTTAGCGACGGAGAAGGAAGTGATGTCACCTTTGGCAGCGAGCATGAGCTCGTCTGCGAGACATTCGTAGATGGGCTTCTTGTTCTTCTGAGAAGCAGTGACGACGCCGGTGCTCAGGTTGCGCAGGGCGATGTCGAGCCTCCTCTGAGGGGCGACATCGACGGCCTTGGGAACGGAGATTCCTCCGAACTGGAGCCTGGTGACCTCCTCCCTGGGAGCCGCGTTCTCCAGGCACTCGACGAGGACCTGGACGGGGTTCTTCTTGGTCTTGGCCGCGACGATGTCGAAAGCCTGGGACACGGTCTTGTACGCCTTCATCTTCTTTCCGGTGTACTTCTCGGTCCTCATGATGTTGTTGATCAGCCTCTCGACGATGCTGAGCCTGGATTTGCCGAACCACCTGTTGGCGTGCTTTCCTCCGGAGTGGGGCACGTTGGTGGGGGTAAGATCGATGTATTTAGCGAGGCCGCCATCGTTGATGATAACATCGGAAGTGTCGTACTTTCCGAAGATGAGGGCCTTCTGTGCCACGAGTTCTTCTGCCATCGTATTCATCTCACGGGCTTGTCAGTCTTTCCCTTGACCATCATGTCGAGGGAGACGTTGTTGACTTTGATAACCTTGTAACGGACTCCGGGGATATCTCCGTAGGACCTTCCCATCCTACCGCCGATACCTTCGACCATGACCTCATCGTGCTCGTCGATGAAGTTGATGGCTCCGTCTCCGACCGCGAAGGCGGTGATCTGACGGCCGTTCTTGATGAGCTGGACCTTGACGCACTTCCTGATGGCGGAGTTGGGCTGCTTAGCCTCGATTCCGACCTTCTCCAGGACGATGCCGCGCGCCTGGGCGGATCCCTCGAGCGGATCGGATTTCTCCCTCAGCTTGAGAACCCTCTTCTTGTAGCCCCTGTCCAGCCAGCGGA
>LVVU01000100.1:4096-9401 GCA_006954465.1 Candidatus Methanoprimaticola hominis | reverse complement strand
TCTTACAGAGTCTTTATTACACGAAGTTAGAGAGTAATACGGATTCAGAATACGTATGCACCAACGGTACCAACTCGCATGTCACCTAGCTTGAAGAACGATGATGGATTCACGAACCTCGGATTCATCCTGTCCGATCAGTTCGATCAGCCTATCAGGATGGCGGTGTTCCCGGACGAGTACAAGAGCATGTTCATCGACCGTGAAAGCGTCGAAGGGTCGGTTCTCGAACAGGCTGACAGGGCGATAGCGTTCATCATGAGGAACAACCGCACCTCATCGACTATCGCAGGGAAGTACCGCATCGATGTCCAGGCGTTTCCCTTGAAAGCGGTCAGAGAGGCTGTTCTGAACGCGATAGTCCATAGGGACTACAGCATGGACGCATCGACGCTGATCTCGATCTTCCCGGACAGACTGACCATCGTGAGCCCCGGGAGCCTCAACACCCGGTTCTCCAAGGACGATCTCATTAGAGGGGTCTCATCCCTGAGGAACAAGCGCCTCGCCGATATCCTGTACAGGATGGAGCTGATAGAGGCATACGGAACGGGCATACCGCGCATCATGATGGAGTACAAGGATGAGAGTACGGGACCCGTGATCGAGCCTGGGCCGTCAACATTCACGATAGTGCTGCCTGCCAAGATCGCATCATCCGAACCCGATTCGGACCTGGAGTCGTTCCTGTCATCCCGGAACGAGTTCACCCGCAACGAGCTCCAGGATTATCTGTCGGTGAGCAGGAGCGGAGCCACGGCCATGGTCAACGACCTCATCGTCAAGGGGAGGATCGTCAGGATAGGCGACGGCCGTACGACCAGATACAGGGTCTCATGAACAGGGCGCCGCCCTGCTTCGATACCGACATTCTGGGGAGGCTTTTTATCGGTCCCTTATATAGACTCGACCATGATACAGTGTCCGCGCGGGACGAGGGACTTCCTCCCCGACGAGATGGAGAAACGCAGATTCTACGAGGGGAGGCTCAGGAGCATCGCCGAGACCTTCGGATTCAGGGAGGTCGAGACCCCCATATTCGAGGACTCCGAGCTGTTCGTCCTCAGGTCCGGCCCCAACGTCCTGAAGGAGCTCTACGCATTCGAGGACAAGGGCGGCAGGTCCATCGCCCTCCGTCCGGAGATGACTGCCCCGGCCATCAGGATGTTCGTCAACGGCATGAGCAACGACCCCAAGCCGATCAAGATCTTCTACTTCGGCCAGTGCTTCAGGTACGAGAGGCCCCAGAGCGGCAGGTACAGGGAGTTCTTCCAGTTCGGCGCCGAGATCATCGGAGGCGCCACCCCCCAGACCGATGCCGAGGCCATCGCCATGGCGTCGTCCATGCTCAGGTCCCTGGGATTGAAGGACTACAGGCTCCGCATAGGGCACATAGGGGTCCTCAGGCAGAGGATCGCCGATATCGGCGTTCCGAAGGAGCGCACCGCCGAGGTCCTGCAGAAGCTGGACAAGAAGCTGTACGACGAGGCCCGCCCCATCCTCGCGGACATGGGCGTCTCCGAGTCCGATATGGAGGACCTCTTCAGGCTCACCGAGACCGTCGGAGGCATCGAGGTCCTGTCCCAGGTGCCCGGCGAAGCCGGGGACTGGCTCAGGCAGGTCGTGGACTATCTGGATGCGATGGGCGTCCCCACGCCGGAGATCGACCTGGGCGTCGTCCGCGGACTCGATTACTATACCGGAATGGTCTTCGAGGCCGAGGCGCCCGCCCTCGGTGCGGAGAAGCAGATCTGCGGAGGCGGATCCTACACCCTGTCGGAGCTCTTCGGAGGTGAGAAGGTGTTCTCCACCGGCTTCGCCATCGGATTCGACAGGGCCCTGCTGGCACTGGAGAAGGAAGGCGCCGTCTACGAGAGGCGTGGCATCGATGCGTACGTCCTCTGCGCCTCCGACGACGTGAGGCTCAAGGCGGCCGCCATAGCGGCGGATCTGAGAGCCGCCGGCATCTCCGCGGACCAGGACATAATGGACCGCAAGATGGCCAAGGCCATGAAGTCCGCATCCTCCGCCTGCGCCAGATACGCCGTCATAGTGGGGGCGAGGGACCTGGAGAACGGAGAGGTCACCCTGAGGGACATGTCCACCGGGGAGCAGTCCAACGTCCCCGTCAGGGATCTGGCGGACCGCATCCGCGGCGCCTGATTCCCCGGCCTGGCAGTAGATATAAAGACGGTTCAGGCGATTCGGGAGCATCATCCGGAGCGATACACATGGCAATCTTCCTATCGGAGGGCGAGGAGGTCATCCGCACCTACAAGTGCGCCAAGGTCGACTTCAAGTCCTCGGACAGCGCCCTCGAGGCGTTCGGAATCGGGCGCAAGGAGCCCAAGACAGACTGCACGGTGACCGTGACCAACAGGCGCGTCATCTACTTCGCCGAGTCTGCGACCCCGTCCTCCGGGACCGGGATGCCCTCCATGCACTCGCAGGAGGCCTTCGTGGACAGGATAGCCTCGATGGAGTTCATCCAGGCCGAGGCAAAGCGCCACTCCACCTTCCCGTTCGCATTGTCCGTTCTGGGACTGGTCATCACGATCATGTCGCTGATGGCCGGGAAGTCCCTCTACCTCGTGCCGGGCATCGCCGTCCTCGCCATAGGACTCGCCATATTCATTCCGTCGCTTCTCGTCGTCAGACCGCTCATGCTCATGAGGGTCAACACCACCGCCTCCGAAGGCGGGATCCACGTGTCGGGTCTGAGCAGGAAGGAGGAGGACACCCTCTCCTTCTACATGGTCCCCGATCCGGAGTTCATGAGGATGTCCAAGGAGATCGGAGCCCTCGTGCTCGATATCCAGAACCGCGGCGACGATTGCATCGGATCATGGAAGGAATGATCGAGACATCCCTCGCCCCGGGCGAGGAGGTCGTCCGCAGGTACCCCTGCACGACCGTCGACCGTGTCGGTCTGTTCGCCGGAACGGTGATACCGCTCCCCGGCTCCGTGGAGTCGGAGGGCATGATGGTCCTCACCAACAAGAGGCTCATATTCGATTTCAAGGCCCGCGAGGGCATGATGCATCAGGAGTCGAGGATCTCCGATATATCATCCATATCATCGATGATGTCCAAGTTCGGGAGGGACCTGAGGGTCCCCATCCTGTTCATCATCGTGGGTTTCATCCTCATGTTCGCCCCGTACGTGTACTACGCGGAGTCGGGGGAGTTCGATCTCGACGGGGAGTACCAGAACGGGTACAACGACGGGATCGAGTTCGGCTACTTCGACGCGTATCTCAAGGCGATACAGAGCGGACAGGTGGCCGATACCATACCGGAGGGATACTACTTCTACCCCGAGGAATGGCCCACCACCCCTCAGTATCGCGACGGATACGGCAAGGGGAGCGACCTGGGCAGGCAGACGGCGGAGGCGGACGCCTCCGCAGGGAGGGAGTTCTCCGTCCCGACGGATCTCAAGACCCACTACGATCCGGGGACGACGGTCCTGGCGATAGCCATCCCGGGATGCATCGTTTTCATCCTCGGATCCGTGATCTACCTGATCTCGAACACCACCAAGGATTGGGTGAACATCAGGTTCGGATCCGGTTCCACCGGCGTGTGCGTCAGGTCCTTCGCAGGAGGATGGAACGAGACCGGATACCGCGCGATAACCGCCGAGGACAGGTACTGGGACATGACCCGCGAGCTCGGAGCCGCCATACTCGATCTGAAGCACCGCACGGAGAACAGGCTCAGGGTGGTGGAGGACGACGATGTCGTCATCGAATCCGACGAGGACGTTGCGGAGCCGGTCGAGGGGCCGAAGGAGACCAGGATCCTCGAGAGGGTCCCCGATTTCGATTACAACGAGAACGAGCTCATCATCGATGATGACGGGGACGAGGTGCGCATAATCGGACCGTGGAGGGAGGGGTGATGGACCGCAGGATATTCGTGGTCGCCATGCTCCTGCTTCTGGCGGCGCCGTTCGTCGTCATGGCATCCGACGATGCTGATGCCGAGGCATCCTCATCGTCGGCATCGCTGAAGCCCTCGGACATCGGCGATGACACGAAGGTCGTCGCCAGCGGAACCTGCGGAACCGCGACCGGTGCTGCGAAGTGGTCCTACTATCGTTCGGAGAGCAATAGCAGTCTGACGATATCCGACGGTTCCGTCGATCTCTCCAAGAACTGGAAGATAGAGAAGCTCACCATCGGCGAGACGGAGGCGACAGCCGCCGACATCGCGGGTTTCACCATGAACGACATCCTGACTTCCAGGATCGCTCTCACGGTGAGCGGGAGTGTTTCAGCCACCGCAGGTGCGATAAACTCGCTCAACCCGACATCGGCGACCGTCAACGGAACGTCCGTTCCGGGTTCGTTCTTCAGCAATTGCGTCTATCTCACCACGGTCAAGCTCGCCGATACGGTCACCAGCATCGGCGCCCAGGCGTTCAGCGGTTGCACCTTTCTGACGTCCTTCGACGTCAACAAGGCCACCGTGGATCAGACCACCTTCAAGGGTTGCACCAGGCTCATGGAGTTCAAGGTCGCATCCGGAAGCACGAACTACACCGTCGTGAACGGGATGCTCCATTCCGACAAGGGGGCTACCCTCTATCTGAGCCCCACAGGGAAGGCCGGCACCCTGGAGATGAGCGCCATCGGCCCGAACGTCAAGAAGATCATCCTCGGATACGCCGACATCGACTTCGTTCTCGACGTCAACGGCAACGACCGGAGCATCACCTTCGAGAAGGCCTTCGGGCTGCAGGACAAGGAGATCAAGGGCAGGGGATTCGTCTATTCCTCTCAGGGTATGAGCACCTGCGACATTCGCCATACGATCTCCGCAGGCTCTTCCCAAGCGGATGTCTTCACGATCAGCTACGTCCTGTACAAGGGCTGGGCCGTGGACGAGAGCCTCGGGATCTACACCAATGCTACCGCGAAGCTCGATACGGGGAAGATCGTCGTCACCGCCGACGTCGATCCCACGGACAAGGCTCCGTACCTCTGGATGAGCGCCCTTCCCATGGGTGTCAAGACCCTGAGATACTCCGACCTGGCAGGATTGGACAAGCTGGGAGACTGGTCGATCAAGGTCTCGAATCTGCCTTCCTCCTCATCGGGCATCATCAAGGATATCGATTCCCTGGATGTCGCCGTCACAGGATATCTCGGTACGGGATCGTCCGCGGAGCTGGACGGGACCCTCTATTACAGAGGCATAGTCTGCAAGGTGTCGTCCGTATCGATGACCTACCAGACCATCGGGAAGCTCACGGATCTCACCGTAGGCGAAGGCGTCGCCATCGGCAAGAAGGCGTTCG
>LVVU01000100.1:0-3996 GCA_006954465.1 Candidatus Methanoprimaticola hominis | reverse complement strand
AGATCCTGCACGGAATTCGGGCAGTACGCCTTCCAGAACTGCTGGGGGCTCAGGTCCATCGATCTCGGACCGTCCAGCATAGTCTTCAAGGACAACGCCCTGAGGGGATGCAGGTCCCTGAACCTCCTCACCATCGGGATGGACGCGAAGGTCGAAGGGGTCAGCGGCATCCCGCTGCTCCACTACGACATGAGCGACACCTCCGAGAAGACCTTCGAGGTCGTCGGCGATTATGTGAGGATCTACTGGTACTTCAGCTCGAAGCTGTTCTACAACACGGTGAACGACGAATCCACCGCGACGGAGGCGCCCTGCTACAGGGCCTCGGACACGATCATCCCCATCTCCGACGAGCTGTACGTGTGGCAGAAGGCCGGATCGCCTGCGAAGGTGACCATGAACATGGTCGTCTACGATTACGGCATGGGGCTGGATGCAAGCACCTCGTACGTGCCGTACGGCGAGAAGATCTCCAAGCCCTCGTCGGTTCCAGGAGTCTTCGGATACAGGTTCCTGTTCTGGTCCGATGACGGGGCCAACGAGTACAGGTTCGAGGAGACGGCCACCCAGAGCAAGATCCTGGTGGCGATCTGGAGCAAGGACGATCCGATCGATCCCCTTCCGATGTATATCGGGATCGTGTTCGGTGCCGCGGTCATAGGGACGTTCGCCGTTCTGGCGATCGCCCGCAGGATGAATAAGTGAGGAAAAGGGGGACCGGGAGGATCCTGGCCCGTTGGGATCACTTGGCCCACCTGGGCTTCATGACCGCGACGACCATCGTGATGATGGTCAGGGCTGAGATGATCATGCACACGGCTGCGAACGCCGTTGCCGAGCCGTTGGGGCTCCTCACCTCGACATCGTATTCCAGGTCCCAGTAGAGCTGGTCGTCGGACCAGGTGGGGCGGATGGAGTACGAGTCCCCGTCCGACCAGACGAACCTGTATGCCCTGTCCAGGAACAGATAGTCGTATCCGGAGTCGGTCCCGTGTCTGTACAGATAGACCCCGTCGCGCTCCACGCCTTCGTTGCTGGTGGCGCTTCCGACCTCGATCCTCACGACATCGTCCTTATCCGCTACTATCCGGGGGATGTTGTAGGGGTCCAGGACCTTGGTGCATGGGAAGCTGTAGTTTCCGAACCAGAGGTATTCGTTGTCGCTGTAGTTGCGCATCCCGTAGAGGTGGACGGTCTTTCCGACGTTGTCTTTGAGCACACCGAAGTCGTCGCCATTCACGCCGGGCGAGTTCTGAGGATCCTTCAGATACTCGGTCATGCCCTTCCAATTGGAACCGCCCTCGATCATGTAGTATGTGAAGTAGTCGCGCTCCGCAGGGATCGCATCCGCCCTGATGGTCGTCTTCGCCTCGAAGACGTACATGGACGATATCCTCGTATCCACGGTCTCTGCGGACGAATCCTCTGCTATGAGAGGCGCGAAGCACACCAGACCCATGATCGCGACCGCGATCAGAACCATCTTCCTGCCGTTCATCACATCTCCCTCCTGCTCATCTTGTACGCTCCCAGAACGAGGAACGCGATACCCCACACGATGCTGACAAGCATCGAGGCGTCGATGTTCGCCACCGACGGGAGGTCCACTCCGAACATGCCGATCGACATCCCTCCGATGGACATCGCCGCTTCGGAACCGAGTGTGAAGATGATGTTGTCCGGCAGGAAGCACGGGAACAGCAGCATCGCATCCAGATCCAATCTTATGTAGGCCAGGAAGCAGACGATCGGAAGCAGGAAGAACATGAAGATCAGNNNNCGGAACCCCTCTTCATGAACGATCCGAGGCAGTACGCCGTCGCGGAGAACGCGAAGATCGTCACGATGGTGCCGAGCAGCGCGGATGCGATCTCATCGCTGAAGAACGTGTCGTACTCCATCATCGCAAGGATGACCGCGAATCCGAAGGCCATCAGGAACGCACCGACGCACAAAACGAATCCCGCGAGGTACTTCCCGATGTAGAACTCCATCCTCGTCACGGGCAGGGGCATGCTCATGTACGCCGTCCTGTCCTTGAACTCGTTGGGGATCTGAGTCCCGCAGAGGAACGAGGTGAAGAAGCTCGCCATGAAGGTGATCATGCACAGGAGGGTGCCGATGTACGCGGTGGAACCGGCGCAGACCATCTTGACGGCGTCCTTCAGATCGGGCACCGCGATGATGACCATGGGCATCAGCACCGCCATGAACAGCAGGATGAACGTCCATTTGTTCTTGGAGAACAGCTTCATCTGGGCCATGAAGATCCATAGGATCCTCTTCACCGGGGACGATCCCTCGTAGCGGACGTTCCTGTGGGCCTCCTCATCCGACGCATCGTACCCGGAATCCGCCCAGGTGCCTATGCGCTCCTCCTCGACGGGCTGCTCGTCCTTCGTTCTCCCGAACCTCATCTGACATCATCTCCGCTGGTGAGCTCCATGTAGAGCGATTCGAGGGTCGCCCCCTTCTCGTTCATCGCGAGGACCCCGAGTCCGCTGCGGAACACGGTGTCGGTGACATGGGCCTGCTCCTCCGGGGTCCCGGTGAAGGAGATCTTCATGGCGCAGTCGCCCATCCTCTCGGTGGCGGAGACGCCCTGGCATCCCTCGATGTCCTTGATCGTGTCGGGGGTGATCCTCCCGACCGTTCTGACCTCCAGGGTGACGACGTTCCCTCCGGATCCGTGGATCAGGGTGGAGACATCCCCCTGGGTGACGACCCTTCCGTCCCTGATCATCGCCACGGAGCCGCACAGCTCCGAGACCTCGGACAGGATGTGGGTGCTGATCAGAAGGCTTCTGTCGCGGCTCTTGAGCGCCGCGAGGGTCTGCCTGATCTCCACCATCCCTCTGGGATCCAGACCGGATGTGGGCTCGTCCAGGATGGTGATGTCTGGGTTCGGCAGGAGGGCCTGGGCGAGGACGACCCTCTGCCTCATACCCTTGGAGAATCCGCCGATGTTCTTGTTGCGCCACTCCCACATCTTCACCGTCTCCAGGACGTCCTTGGCGCGGATGGCCGTCTCGCGGGAGTTTAGGCCGTACATGTGGCCTACGTACTCCATGATCTCCGCGGGGGTGAATCCGGGGTAGGGTTCGGGCGTCTCGATGACGCACCCGACATGCTGCATGGCGGCGCTGTGGTTCTTCACGTCAATACCGGCGATCCTGACGCTGCCCGAAGTGGGCTTCAGGAGGCCGGTTATGGCTTTCAGAGTGGTGCTCTTGCCGGCGCCGTTGGGCCCCAGCAATCCCATGAAGTCACCCCGTTTCACCGTGAGGTTCACGTCGGAGATGGCGGCGAAACCGCCGTACATCTTGGTGAGTCCGACCGCCTCTATGGCGTATGGGCTGTCCATGGCGTGGCATTAAGGTTGTATGTATTTATAGCCGGGACAAGAACCCGTCGGTGCCGGTCCATCTCGGCGTTGAGAAGGGCATCCGCGCGGGGTATGAACTCCTCCGAACGGCGGACGTTCCTGAAGGAGACATGGGGGATCAGAGATGACAGCGCCTTCGCATCATCGTACAGAGCCTTCATATCGGGCGATTTGACCCTGTACTCGCCCCTCATCTGCCGTATGACGAGCTGCGAGTCCATGACGAACTCCGCCGTGTCTTCTCCGAGCTCGATGACCTTGGAGATCCCGGCGATGAGCCCGCGGTACTCCGCATAATTGTTCGTGTGGACGCCCAGGAACTCGGCGCGTTCGAAGATGACCTTACCATCTTTCACGAGGACGATGGCGAAGGCCGATTTCCCGGGATTCCCCCTGGAGCCGCCGTCGGAATAGGATGTGATCAATAGATCAGCTCCCTGGCGACCTTGTTCTCGGAATCGACCAGGAGCACTTTGGCGTGTATGGGCTCGTCGACGAGCTCGTAGGCCATGATGATGACCTTGTCGCCCTCGTTGCACAGATGGGCCGCGGCGCCGTTGACGGCGATGATCCCGCTTCCCCTCTTGCCGGGGAGGGTGTAGGTCTCGAAG
>LVVU01000099.1:6247-6615 GCA_006954465.1 Candidatus Methanoprimaticola hominis | reverse complement strand
AAGCGGAGCGCCGTTCCTGGAATCCCTGATCCACACCAGGTCGCCCTCGGCGATCTCGGGGTCCGCCTCGGTTATCCCGGGGCCCATGACGTCCGCTCCGTTGGTGACGAACGGGACCGCACCCATGTCGACGGTGACGAAGCGCTTCTCGGGGCGGTATTTGAGGATCCCCCTCACGGTGAGGAACGGCTTCCCGTCCTTGACCAGGGCGAGGATGTCCCCCTTGACGAAGACGACGTCGAAATCCGCGCTCTCCGCCATATCCACTCCGTCTGCCGGGGTGAACACGGGAACGCCGCAGACGTCCTCGATCTGCTGGGCAAGGGCCTTGACGTCCTTGTCCCTCATCCTCTTCCTCTTGCGGATCA
>LVVU01000099.1:5376-6226 GCA_006954465.1 Candidatus Methanoprimaticola hominis | reverse complement strand
GAGCCACCCGCAATATAGGCTTGATGCCGTTTCGCTCTCAGAACGGGCGGGATCCGTTCATCCGCGGTCGCCGGCGGATAGGTCCGATCCCATGACGGTCCGGAACGATCCGCCGGTCTCATCGACCGCTCCGATCGACGTCGGAACACCGATCGGTTCGCATCCTTCCGGAATACGAGCATCTCCATCGCCGGGTCCGTCTGATTCCTGGAGACGAGACTGACACCCAGCTCCGCGAGCCTCCGGATGTATTCGTCGTCCTTGCCGGCGCTTATCCCTCCGAACCTCTTCTCTCCGAGCTTGAAGCCCTCCCACAGCTTGAGATTCCAGTCCATGTTGCGTACGGCGGAATCCTCGAATCCGCCGGATCTCCTGCGGATGACGATGCGTCCACCCGGATTGAGGCTCCTCGCCAGCTTCTCCGTGACCTCCGGATCGGATCCCGCCGGATTCGAGAATATCAGAAGAAGATCGTTCCCGCCGGGAAGGTCGTTCTCGTAGTAGTCTCCGGGAACCAGGTCCAACCGGACCCCTGCCGCCTTCGAGTTCTCCGATGCGGCCTCCAGTATCCTGTCGCGGTCGAAGACCCTGCCTTTCGCACCGGGATGCCTCAGGCATAGTCCGATTACGTAAAGCCCGTGCCCGCCTCCCACATCCAGGATCACATCGCCGTCCTTCACGGGGACTGTCCCCTCCAGTTCGTCGAGCACCGAGGCCACCGGCCCCAGCATGGCCGAGCGGGCGATCCCTTCGATCCACTTGCGACTGAAGAACTCCTCGTAGGGGAGGTAATCGGGACCGTTCCTCACCATATCCGCGATGCGGCCCCAGGGTTCGAGGCGCTCATCCG
>LVVU01000099.1:0-5331 GCA_006954465.1 Candidatus Methanoprimaticola hominis | reverse complement strand
CTTCGCCTCATCCGAATCGGAATAGACGTCGCCGTCGCGTATCAGAAGCCCCTCCTCGACCAGGACGTTGCACAGCATGCGGGTCATCTCCGTGTCGGTCCCCAGTCTTCCGGACAGGTCCTCCACCGTCGAGGGTTCGACGAGGGAATCGAAGATGCCCAGGGACACCCCTGCCCTTACTGCGTTCAGAAGACGGTACCCGTCCATGTAGCCGTCGAGCCTCTCGCGGAACCCCTTCCATGACGCTGAGGGGGATCCTGTGAGCGCTTCGACGCGGAATCCATTCTCATTCATTGTATCAAAATCCCTGGGGCGCATCCCGCCCCTCTTCCTGTTTGACGGCAGGAACTATGACTGGCCTGCCGTTGTGCTCGATCACGTCCACGTCGATCCCGTAGACCCTGCGGACCAGCTCGGACGTGACGACCTCCTTCCCGCCGAAGGCCTCCAGCCGTCCGTCCCTGACGAATATCAGTGCATCGGAGTAGTGGGCGGCCAGATTGATGTCGTGCATGGTCATGATGGCGCATACCCCCGACCTCCCGACCATCGCCTTGATCATCTCCATCGTACGGTGCTGATTCGAGATGTCGAGATTGTTGGTGGGTTCGTCGAACATCATGACCGCGGGCTCCTGGGCCAGCGCCCTGGCGATCTGCACCTTCTGGAACTCGCCTCCGCTGATGCGGTCGGCGTATTCGAGGGCGAGGTCCCTGAGCCCCATCTCGGATATCGCCCGGCTGGTTATGGCCAGGTCCTCGGCCGAGACGCCCACGTCTATGTGGGGCTTCCTTCCGAGGAGGACGCAGTCGTAGACCATGGAATGGCTCCTCGGAACCGATTGGGGAACCAATGCGACCTTCCTGGCCAGCTCCCTCCCCTTGAGTGTGGATACGTCCACCCCGTCCACGGTCACGCATCCGCGCTCCGGCGGGAGTATCCCGCACATGCAGCGGAGCATCGTCGTCTTCCCGACACCGTTCGGTCCGAGGACCGATACCAGCTGTCCGGGCTCCGCGCTGAACTCCAATCCATCCAGGACCCTCTTCGAACAGTACGAGAACGCGAGGCCCTTGACCTCGATCATCTCCCGCGCCTCCCTATGAGGATGGCGATGAAGAGCGGCCCTCCGATCGCGGACGTGACTATGCCCACCGGGAGGGTGGAGCCGACCCACATCGGGAACACGTGGGCGGCGAAGATGTTCGAGAGCAGCATCACCGCGGCCCCGACCATCATCGACCCCACCAGGAGATACCTGTAGTCGCTTCCGATGGTCCGCTTCACGATATGGGGGCCTATGAGGCCGACGAACCCTATTATCCCCATGAAGGAGACGACCACTGCGGTGATGAGTGCGGATACGATCAGTCCTGCCACACGGGTCCGGGAGGTGTTCACGCCCAGCCCCCTGGCCATGTCGTCGCCGGACTCCATGGCGTTGTAGTCCCAACGCTTCCAGTAGAGGTAGACGAACGCGGGGATCAGCACGGCCAGCACCGCTGCGATGCTGTTCCAGGACATCTTGGACAAACTGCCGAACTGCCAGAACACGATGGCCGACAGCGTGGCCTCGTCGGCGAAGTACTGCATGAACGAGAGGCCGGAGCTGAACACGGCCCCGGTCGCTATCCCCGCGAGGATTATCGTTTCGGGTGTGGCATCGATCGCCTTCAACAGGAGGAGCGTGACCCCCACCGAGAGCATGGCGAATATGAAGGCGCAGAACGTGACCGAGAACGGATCGGCCACGGTCTGCGTCGCTGCGGATCCCGCTCCGAAGAACATCATCGAGAGACCCGCGCCGAACGCGGCCGCGTTCGATATGCCCAGGGTGTAGGGGGACGCCATGGGGTTCCGGAGTATGCCCTGCATGACCGTGCCCGCCAAGGCTAGGATGCATCCGCAGAGGATGGCCGCGATGACCACCGGCAGCCTCCACTGGTAGACCGTCCAGGTCATCAGCGGATCGTCGCGGTACAGGAGGGTGTGCAGGATGTCGGAGTACGACAGATCCGCTGCACCCAGCCTTATAGTCACCAGCGATAGGATCGCCACGCATACGGCCACCCCGGCTATGAAGAGCGTCTTGTATCTCGCCTTCTGCAGATACCCCTCGGTTATGTCGGAGTAGTCCTCCACGACGATATCGTCGATGGATTCCACCCTGCGACCGGTCCCCCTTATCCCCCGCATCCTTCTCAGGCCTCTGTGAGGATGTACTTCCCTGACGAGGTGGCCACGCGGACCTCTCCGAAGACCTTGGCCTTTATGCCCGGGTCGACGCCTTCCATGACATTCTTGTAGTAGTCGCACACCTTCTGCAGGACCGCGCCGCCCCTGGCCTCCGTATAGAGGTCGGAGAACACCTTGGATACGTGGTTCCACATCTGCTCCTGCGTCATGGAACCGTGGTGGAGGTACGCCATGTAGTAGGAGCCCGCCAGAACGCAATCCCAGTTCGCCCCGTGGCTGATGGTGGCAGTCGCTGTCATCACGCCGGCGGTCTGCATTCCGATGTACCGGCACGCCAAGGCGCTGTTGGCATCATGGGACGGCGAAGATGAGGACACATCAAGCGTCATTGACGGCAAGCTGTCCGCCGTCCTCTGGGCATCCAGCGCCAGCCTCGTGCTTGCGTTTTTCCTGATTGCGGCGACGTATTCCGTCGGCTTTGCATCGTTCGACAGCTGGGAAAGCACAGTTCTCATCTTCATTGGCATTGCGGCGTTCCTTGCCATTCTGGTGGAATCCATCCTGATTCAGCAGAAGTGCGTGGATGCCGCCAAGCAAATGAATCCCGAAAAGAAAGCATCCGTCTACGACATGCGCTTCCAGAAAAAGTGGATGGACGACTGCGACGAAGCCGAGAAAATCATGATTGGCAAGTGCGCCTTCAAAGCGTATTCCGCCGTCAATCGCGTCTGCGCGATTGCAGCGATTGTGCTTGCCATCTGCGCGCTTGTGTTCGGCATCGGCTTCCTGCCTTCGCTGGCGGTGTGCATCATCTGGATGGTGAATCTCTCTGTTTACTGCAAGGAAGCCATGCGTTATGCCAAGGCGGGCAATAAAATTTTCTGATGGACGCCCGGAGGACATACAATGGAAACTTTTCTTCCCCTTCTCATCATCCTGTTTCTCGTCATTCTCCCGCTGCTCGCGCGGCGAAAGCGGGCGGCGGCGGTCAGGCAGTTTCTGAATCGGAAAAAGCAAAATAAGGAGAGCAACGAAATGAAAGAACTGGCAAAACGGCTGATTGGCGAAGATTGCATCATCTACACCATTACCTCGGAGAGCGGCAGCATACAGGGCGTGCTGAAAGAGGTTGAAGATGGCGGACTGGTCATCGAGAAGACGACGGGCGAGACGGAAATCGTCAATCTGGATTTCGTCACCCGCATCCGGGAATATCCGCGCAAGAAAAACGGCAAAAAGAAGAGCATCGTGGTGGATTAAATCGTAAATATTCCGTGAACGGGAACATTTCGCGTTTTTCATTCGTTGGATGAGTGGAAACCCTAAAATATCCCGCAAAAGGAGTTGATTTCCCATGATGAAGTTTATGAAACGTGTCCTGTCCCTGCTGATTTCGGCAATGCTGCTGCTGGGCTGTTTCGCCCTTGCGGAGGAAGCGCCGCTGCTGCCGATTGCCATCGTGTCCTACGACCTGACAGATGAGGCGACGACGGCGGCACTGTCCGCCCTCATCGAGCCGAAAGATAACGCCTTGACCCGCTGGGAGCGCGTTGTGCTGTCCGACGGACGCGAAGCGTGGGTCATCTGCCAGTTTGACCAGACGACCATGTCCAACGCATGGAGCCGCGTCATCGACGCCGAAACGCAGGAAGTCCTGCAGGAGGACACGACCGACACCGGTTTCTTCGCCACCGCGCAGGCCCGCTGGGAGAGCGCAAAGGGCATCTACGCGCTGTGGAGCATTCAGGACAAGATGCTCTTTGACCGCCTGTACGCCATGGCGCCCTGCTACGGCGAACCCGTCGAGGGCGATTTGACGCAGGAGGAAGCCCTTGCCGCTGCGCTGAACGTGACCGGCCTGACCGCCGCGGATTACGACGCGGTCGGCTACGGCTACATCATGGGCAGCAGCGAGCAGAACGGCACTTGGCAGGTGTTCTTCGTGAAAGGCAACGACGTTGTCTCCACAGTGAACCTTGACGCGCGCGACGCGACGATTCTGCTGGTTGAGCCGGACGAAGAAGGAAACGGGTAATTGAAATTGAGCCGCCAAGCCTTGCGGAAAATGCAGGGCTGGGCGGCTCATTGTGCAAATGGTAGGAGAATTACACGATGCGAAAAATGTTAGCTTGTTTTCTTGCCCTCCTGATGTGCTGCACGGGCTTGACGGCGTTTGCCGAATCCTTGACGCTGCCGGAAGTGCTGCCGAAATCGTATTTTCTTGAGGCTGCCCAACAGGATTATCCGGATTGGCAGATTCGCAGAGCATCGTACTACATTTCTGGGCGCTATGAGGGCGAATCGGCACGGTATATAGAAATTTCCATCTACCGAATCACCGATAGCGCCATTGAATTGCTGGAATTGTCTACGCTCATCAACCCGATTCGCGAAGGCGATGACGTGTCTTGGTCTGTCTCTGCGCTGATTCCGGTGGAAATCGTCTCCGGCGCAGCGGACGACCTGTGCGCCATGACTGCGGAAGAAATCTTCTATGACGGCATCGGAGCATCGTTTACTAATGCGGCGCGGAATCTGCTTGTCCCCAGCCTGCGTGCGGCGGATGAGAGCGTCACCCAGCTCCTGTCCTGCTCGAAGTTCCTGTTCTGCATCACGGAGAACAGCGCCGGGAAGAGCATTCTGCGCATTGCCGAGTGGGACGGCAGCAGCTACACGAATGTTGTCGCCACTCGACCGCAGCCGCACCTGAACTTCCTTCCGGCGCACTCCTACGACGGGGAAATGGAGCTTTGGCTGAGCGAGGACGCGGTGGTCTATCCCCGCTATGACGCGGAGGTCGGGTGGCATATCAATCACTTCTTCATCAATGACACATATCTCGTCGTTTTCCAGAATCGCATTATCGAAGGGGAGATTGAGGAATGGTATCAGGACAACAATTCGGAGCATTACGGTCGCCTCACCCTTCCCCATTCTCTGACTGAGGTGGATTTTGCCACCTTCCCGCAAACGCTTGACGAAGTTCTCGCCTACATGGACTACACAGACGTCGCCTGCACCGCGCACGATGACACGCCCCTCTACGCCGCCCCGGATGGCGGGGTACTGGCGTACTGCTACACGCGCGTGCCGATGGTGGTCATCAGCGAAAGCGGCGACTGGCGCGAAGTGCAG
>LVVU01000098.1:5379-7408 GCA_006954465.1 Candidatus Methanoprimaticola hominis | reverse complement strand
GGGGAATCGCGATGCGCTCCTCGCCAGGTTCGACGGTCTGCGCGCGGTCCTGATTTTCACCGTTCTGGGAGGCCATTCCGGTTCTTCGGCGTATTCGGAGGTCATATCCTGCGCCCGCGAGAAGAACTGCAAGGTCAT
Organism: Candidatus Methanoprimaticola hominis; assembly: GCA_006954465.1. GTDB lineage: Archaea > Thermoplasmatota > Thermoplasmata > Methanomassiliicoccales > Methanomethylophilaceae > Methanoprimaticola > Methanoprimaticola hominis. The sequence goes on along the minus strand of LVVU01000098.1, from coordinate 7,270 downwards.
CGTGATCGCCGGCCTTCCGTTGGAGTTCGAGGCCACCCGCGAGCGTGCCTTCGAGCAGGCATCCAAGAGCTTCGGCCAGGTGGACAGGATGTTCATCGTGGATTACGCCGCTCTCTTCAAGATAATCATGAAGGGCAGCGACAACTGCCGGTTGGACGCGTTCTTCCGCATCTGCGGGCATTCGGTCTCCTTCGCCATAGACAATCTGGCGTCGATTCTCGAGGGTCCGTTCTTCAGCACGTTCTCGGAACACGCCTATACGTTCTCCTACGTGAACACCATGAATCCGGGCGATGCCGCGGGGATCGCAGTGGATGTCGCGCCCTACGATGTGGATCCGTCCAACGGGAAGATGGTGATCACCGTCGGTTCGGCCTTCAGGAGCGTCGAGATCGACACGATCGTTCAGAGCGTGGTCTCGGCCACGGGCATAATGCCCGACATAGTCTTCAGGGACGATCTGGAGGACAACAAGTTCGTCGTCTTCCTGCCGGTCCGCATCAGTCCTTCTTCTCCCAGGGCTTCCCGTTCCTGATGATCCTGACGGCGTCGCCGATGACGCCCATGATGGTGCGGAACTCGTATTCCGAAGGGATGGAGCGGCCCATCATGCGCCTGAACATCACCCTCGTCCCGTTCCTGCGGTTCTCGGGGTAGCCCACCTCGGCCATGAGGTCGTCGAAGGTGGAGAACAGCCTCTCCTTCTGCTCCCTGTTGGCGGGGAGGGTCTTCCTCGGGACGTGGTCCGCCTGATACATCTCGTACATGACGATGGTGGCGGCATGGGACAGGTTGAGGATAGGGAACTCGTCGCCCGTGGGGACCCATACGAGCACATCGCATCTCTCGAGCTCCTCCTGCAGGAGTCCGATGTCCTCCCTGCCGAAGACCAGGGCGATCTTGTCCTGGTATCCCCTGCAACCTTCCGCGAACTCCCTGACGGGGACCGGTATGCGGGTGTAGTTGCTGTCGCCCTTGGTCGTGACGCCGCTGGTGCCGGCCACGAGGAAGCAGTCCTCGAGGGCCTCGTCCATGGTGCTCACGATCCTGACGTTGTCGAGGATGAAGGATCCGTGCTTGGCTCTGCGGAACGCATCGTCATCGAGCTCGCACGAGGGGTTGACCAGTACCAGGTCGCGCAGTCCGAAGTTGGCCATAGAGCGGGCCACCGCTCCAACGTTTCCGGGGAATTTCGGTCCTACGAGAACGATCCTGTACTCTGCCATGCCTGCGGTTAGAGCCGTCGGCTATTTGTCCTTGACGACAGCCGCATGCGGATGCCAAAAGGAGGGCGCCGATGGTTGTTACGGAAGGCAATGGGATTATACGCCCTCTCGGTATCATCACGTCGTGGACATTCCTAAGAGTCATCCGAGATACAAGTCGCTCATGACCCGCGAGCTGCTGGTCGAGATGGTCGGGAAGGGCGTCGTCACACCCACCGGCCTAATCTCGCAGGGCCGCGGAGAGGCGTTCGATTACATGATGGGGGAGCGCACGACGGCTCCTGCGGAGGATGCCGAGCGCGCAGCCGCAGCGATGCTGCTCCTCGCCGAGAACCCCGTCGTGTGCATAAACGGCAACGCCGCCGCCCTCGACGCCGAGGGTCTCATCGCCCTGGCCAAGGCCGTGCCGGCGAAGATTGAGGTCAACCTGTTCCACAGGACCCCCGAGAGGATGGAGGCGGTGATCTCCCACCTCGAATCGAAGGGGGCGGACGTAGTTCTCGGCAGGGTCCCCGACGAGAGGATCCCCGGACTCGATCACGACCGTGCCCTATGCACCCGCGAAGGGATCTGGTCCAGCGATGTCATCCTCGTACCGATCGAGGACGGCGACAGGGCCGAGGCCCTGGTGGCGATGGGCAAGAAGGTCATCTCCATCGATCTGA
>LVVU01000098.1:0-5348 GCA_006954465.1 Candidatus Methanoprimaticola hominis | reverse complement strand
TCCCGCGCCACGACGAACATCCTTCGCTTCGTGGAGGAGCTACGCGGCGACAGGGAAGCAACAATAAAGGTTTCTGAGAGCTTCTCCGGAGCGGAATGCCGCCGGAGGACCGTGGATGCCATCTGCGATGCTCTCAAGGCCGGACTATGAGTGATACAATGGACGATCTATCCAAGAAAGGGTCCCTCAGGCTCCACTGGGCCGAGGACCACATGCCCGTCCTCATGGACATACGCAAGCGCTTCGTGGACGAGCAGCCCCTTGCCGGCCTGAAGGTCGGCATGGCTCTGCACACCGAGGCCAAGACCGGGATGCTGGCGGTCACGCTGGCGGATGCCGGAGCGAAGATCAGGCTCGCGAGCTGCAACCCCCTGTCCACCGACGACTCCGTCGCCGTGGCGCTCAGGGAGGAGTACGGCCTCGACGTCTACGCCAAGAAATGGGAGACGGAGAAGGAGTACTACAACAATCTCAACACCGTTCTGAACATGGCGCCCGATTTCATCATAGACGACGGCGCGGACCTCATCTCCATGGTCCACACCTCCAGGAAGGATGTCCTTCCCGGCGTCAAGGCCGCCAACGAGGAGACCACCACCGGCGTCCAGAGGCTCAGGGCCATGGCCAAGGACGGGGTCCTCAAGTTCCCTGTCCTCGATGTCAACGACGCCAAGATGAAGTTCATGTTCGACAACAGGTACGGAACCGGGCAGTCCGCCTTCGACGGATGGATGACCGCCACCAACCTGATCGTCGCCGGTAAGAGGCTCGTCGTGGCCGGATACGGATGGTGCGGCAAGGGAGTCGCCATGCGCGCCAAAGGTCTCGGAGCATCCGTCATCGTCACCGAGGTCGATCCGATCAAGGCCATCGAGGCCAAGATGGACGGATTCGAGGTCATGCCCATGGTGGACGCCGCGAGGATCGCGGATATCGTCATCACGGTCACCGGCTGCAAGGACGTCGTCTCCACCGAAGCGCTCAAAGCGATGAAGGACGGCTGCGTCATGGGCAACGTCGGACACTTCGACAACGAGATCAGCAAGACCGCTCTCGACGCCATGAGCGTCTCCAAGGAGAGGGTCCGCGACTTCATCGACGAGTACAGGATGCAGGACGGCAGGAAGCTCTACCTCATCGCCGAGGGCAGGCTCATGAACCTGGCCGCCGGCCAGGGACACCCCGCGGAGATCATGGATATGAGCTTCGCAACCCAGGCGCTCGGTCTCGTCCACATGGTCAGGAACTTCGAGAAGATGGACAACTCCGTCCATGCGGTCCCTGCGGAGATCGACTCCGAGATCGCCAGCATCAAGCTGAGGTCCATGGGCGTCGGCATCGACACCCTGACCGCCGAGCAGATCTCGTACATGTCCGGATGGGAGGAAGGCACCTGAAGCCCTTCCTGTCGGTGTACGGCCACGTCACGGTGGACCAGATCATCTCGATAGACCAGTTCCTTCCGCCGGGCATAACCGCCGATGCGCTCTCCAAGAAGACGACGCTCGGCGGGACCGGTCCGAACATCGCGGTAGCGGCCGCGAGGCTCGGATGCCCCACCGCGCTCTGCGCGTACGTGGGTCCGGACTTCCCCGGGAAGTATCTGGAGTTCATCGAGGGGTCGGGCGTCATCATGGACGACTTCGTCGTCCTGGAGGGCGAGGAGACGTCCACCTGCGTGATCGTCAACGATAGGGACCTGAACACCAGGGTGTTCTTCTACCAGGGCCCTCAGGGCCATGCGGACTCCCTGGATGTCAGGCTCACATCCATGGCGAGGTCCTCCGACTTCGTCCATTTCTGTACCGGGCAGGCGTCCCATTACATCTCGCTCATGGAGGAGTTCCGCGGAGGGCCGAGGATGGCCCTGGATCCGGCGCAGGAGGTCCATCGCGTATGGAACGCCGACCTGATCCAACGCGCCCTTCCGATGGCCGACGCACTGTTTTGCAACGAGCTGGAGGCCGAGACCCTCTGCAGGTACCTCGGTCTGAACGATGTGCTCGATGCGGATGTCGGGATGGTGGTGAACACCGTCGGGGCCGAGGGCAGCAGGGCGAGGTTCGGGGACGAGAAGGTGGACATCCCGGTCATCCCCGGAGGGGAGCCCGTCGATGTGACAGGCGCCGGAGACACGTACCGTGCCGGCTTCTACGCTGCGAGGTATCGCGGCTACGACATCCCCGAGTCGCTGGTCGTCGCATCCGCCGTATCCTCGTTCGTCGTGGAGAAGGTCGGAGCCCTCACCAACATACCGACCTGGGAGCAGGCCCTCGAGAGGGCCGAGCCCTTCTTCGCGGACATTGGATGATCATTCCGGGGGATGGGCGGCCGTCGTCGCCCGTTCTCTCCCAACTCTTATGACAGAGGTCGCGGATTGGCCCGGCATGGTCCTGTTCGCGCTCACCGGCACCCCCGGCACGGGGAAGTCCACGCTCTCCGCCGAGCTGAGGCTCCGCGGCTACGATGTGGTGGACGGGAAGGCGTTCATCAAGGAACACGGGCTCCTCGGGGAATACGATGCGGAGCGCGACACCTACGAGGTGGACCTCGAGGCGTTGAACGATGCCCTCGATCCCCTGAGGGATGCGGAGCATCCTGTCGTCCTCGACAGCCACCTTTCGCATTTCATGGATTCCAGGGGGATAATAGTCCTCCGCTGCTCTCCGTCCGTCCTCGCGGAGCGCCTCCGCGCCCGCGGATACTCCGAGGACAAGGTCAGGGAGAACGTTCAGGCCGAGATCCTGGACGAGATACTCTGCGAGGCATCGGAGTCGGACATACCGATAGGAGAGATCGACTGCACTTCGGCCACCGTTCGGGAGGTTGCGGACATCGCGGAGAAAATCATAAGTGGTCATGCCCCGGATTACCCTCCGGGCGGCACAGACTGGTCGTCGGAGATGGACAAATGGTTCTAGACAGCAAGAGAGCGAGCGTGGATTTCGCGCTGACGCCCGTGGCGAAGAAGCTGATCAACGTCAACCCCAACATGATCTCGTGGGCGGGGCTCGTACTGGCCTTCGCATGCGGATTCGTGTTCTGGTTCAGCGGAAGGGACGGGATGGATTGGCTCCTTCCAGTGGGTGCCCTCATGGTCATCGTCTCCGGATACTTCGACGCATTGGACGGGAAGGTTGACAAGCTCTCCGGCAAGGCCGGACCCAAGGGCGATTATCTCGACCACGTCTTCGACAGGTACGCCGACGTCTTCATGATCGGCGGAGTGGCCTTCTGCGCCACATGGTGCGACCCGTACCTCGGTATGCTGGCGCTGGTCGGGGTGCTTCTGACATCCTACATGGGCACCCAGGCCCAGGCCATCGGAGCGCCTAGGCTCTATGCCGGACTGCTAGGAAGGGCGGACAGGGTCGTGCTGTCCACACTCTTCCCGCTGATCCAGTTCATCGCCATCCAGTTCGGATGCGGCTCCTTCGAGGTCGCTGGAATCACCTTCACATGGATGGAGATCATGATGCTGTGGTTCGCCGTCGTCGGCAACCTCACCGCCATCCAGAGGGCCATCATCACCTGGAACAACCTCGGGAAGATGCATCCCGACGAGAAGAAGGAGTGAATCTCCGGAAACCATCCGCACGGATCCCGCAAGGATCCGTGCGGTTTCTTCAGTTACGTCTATTGATACTCTTTTAACCGAATCAATCATGTCTGTTAATATTCATAATTAACATGCATAATATGGTAATGTTGAAATATTATTAACCGTAATTTTGACTTCATGTCTCCTGATTATCACCAAAAAAGCGATTATTCGAGTTATGTGGTGATGGGTTATCCCGTGAGGCATCGTAAGAAAGATCCCTTCTATCCCATGCTCTCTTTGGATCTCAACATAAGACATATGATTCGCGAGATACACGAACTCGACTCCATCCTTGGCGGATATATGTTGTCTGAACAGGACTATCGCGATCTTGTAATGGATGCGTATTCATCGAATATCCACTGGTCTACCAAGATTGAAGGTAATAGGATGACGTTGGAAGAGGTTAGAACTCTTGCAACAGAATATACGGGTGGAAGGATCGAGGAGAGTCCTAATGGCCCCACGCAGGAGATACTCAATCATATGAATTCTCTCTTTCAGAGGGAGTTCAAGATGCCTTGGTCTCAGGATACAATTCTGTTCGTCCACCGCAGTCTCATGACCGGGGTCGGGGAGGTCGATCCGGGAGTCATCCGTGACACAGATGTCTGCGTTCGTGGATCGGACGGAACAGAGCTGTTCATCGCGTGTCCCAAAGGGTCCGTTGAGACGGAGCTGAGGTCCTTGATAGACTGGGTAAATACATCACCGTACGGAGATATTGTCACCGCTACCCTGTTCTTCCACGAGTTCGAGAGCATCCATCCCTTCGAGGATGGAAACGGACGTACCGGTCGTGTGCTGTTCCAGGCCCTGTTGAAACAGCTGGGTCTTCCGAATTGCGACCTGTGCAAGTTCGAGGAGAAGATGCTGTCGGACACCGCGACATACTACGATCTCCTGGCGTACACCGATTCCACAGGAAACTACACGCCTCTGGTCAGATACGTCTCGGAATCGATCCTATGCGCATACCGCGAGGCGATGGAGGAGTTCTCGAGCAGGGATCGTCTGAAGGGGATGGACGAGAACACCCGTTTCCTGGCGATGAAAGCGAAGAAGAAGGGCTCGTTCTCGCTTCAGGACGCATCATCATGGCTACCTATCGGGGAAAGCGCCATGAGAAGGAGGCTGGATGAATTGGTAGGGTTGGGGATCCTGGGGAAGGAAGGCAGGACCCGTTCTCTCCGCTATGTCTTCCTGGATCCGTTCAGAGATCTTCGCGGGAGGCTCGGCAGGTCCTGAGAGGAGACGGTCGGGTTCACTGTCCCGAAGGCTTGTCGTCCTTCTTCGCGGGAGCGGGATCCTGCCCGTTCTCGGACTTCTTCTCCCTTCTGACCCTGGCTCTGTAATAGGACATCGGGTGGTTCATCCACTCCTGCTGGCATAGCGCATCCGGTTCGAAGCACAGGCCGTTGGTCTTCATGGTGGCGCATTCCGGAGGGGAATATCCCTCCTCGCCCCTGCCCATGATGTGCTTGATCTGATACTCCGACTTCGATTCGTCGAAGTCCGGGGATTCCGCGAAGACCTTGATGATGTCCTCGTACTGCAGGCCGAGGGCGTTGAGGAACGTGACCAGCGCGAATCTGGCGCTGTGGGGGAGGTTCAGCCCCTGACGGGACATCTGCATGATGTGCGCGATGCACGGAGGCAGGGAGTCCCTCTTAAGCTCTCCTCCCGACGGGCTGTATCTCGCCTTGGCCTCGGCGAGGGCGAGCTTGACCCTGGTGATGTCTCC
>LVVU01000097.1:8024-10584 GCA_006954465.1 Candidatus Methanoprimaticola hominis | reverse complement strand
GAATATGATTCATTAATTAAATAATTATTTATTTATTAAAATAATTAAATAATAATTTGAATGCAAGAAAGGTCAGTTGAAATCGGATGACTGGCGTCTGTAGGAACGGACGATTCCAGCACATATGCCTGGGTAATCGACATCGCCACAGGTCTGGAATGTGCGAGCATGAGGATGATCGAAACCTGTTGGCCAGAGCTGATTCGAGACAACTTCGTACGTCTGGCACTGTTCCATCTAAGGACTCGTGGCAATCTTTATAGCCATTCATATGACTTCATATTCTCGTTGTTAACATGTCCGCACTCCTAGCCTACGACGGCAGGCCTACAAGTGAGAAGGCCCTGGAATTCGCTATAGAGTACTCTATAAGATTCGAAGACCCGCTCTACATCTTGACCGTTGTCAGGGAGGAGCAGATGGACCCCGAGGCTCCGGATGACTCCGTGGCGGAGTACATGCAGGCGGCGCAGCGCAAAGCGGCTTCTTCGGGAGCGACCGTCCACACGATCATCGAGACGGGCAAGGCGGATGAGACGGTCATCGATGTGGCCGATCGCTACGACTGCGACACCATCATAGTCGGGAGGTCCAACAGGTCCTCCTTGGACCGTTTCCTTCTCGGAAGCGTTTCCGGTCATGTCGTGAAGCATGCCAAATGCACCGTGATCCTCGTCTCCGAGGATTGCGACAAGTGCTGATTTCTGAGAAGTGGGAATCATCGCCCCTGTTCCCGATGGAGCAGGGGTTTTTGTAAAAGGTTTGGACCGGGTCATGACGCCCGGCCCTTGGATCAAGCGTTCGTGACCTTCTCCATGAGTCCCTGGGACTTGGCGATGGCGTCGGCGGACATCTTCAGATCGTTCTCGATCTGGTAGTCGGTGTGCTGATCCATGCAGTCCACGGAGGCGATCAGGATACCCTCGTCGGTCGCCATGAACTTCACGACGATTGGGGTGTTCTTGGACACCTGGGAGGGGAGTTCCATCATGAACTCTCCGACAGGGGTGGCATCGATGACGGCGGTCTTCTTGCCCTCCTCGTTGTTGACGGCGGCGTCCTCGTAGATCTCCACCTTGATGGTGGTCTGACCCTCGTCGACCGGGTAGTACGTCTTGACGGACTCGATGGGCAGGACCTCGTTCCTGAAGATGATGTTGGAGATCATCTCGGTTCCGTCCTCGTACAGGGCCTTGATCCCGAAGGTCTTGCTCAGGACGTTGTGGACGCTGAGGACGCCTTCGACGGGCTCTGCGGGGGCTCCGGTGGCGGGGTCGACTGCTGCTCCCTCCACGGGGGCCAGGGAGTTGGACTTGGCGAAGATCGAGGCGCCCTTTGCGACGGACTGGTCGGGGTCGAAGACCTTGATCTCCGCGTCGGGGTACCTGGCAGCGATAGCGTTCTTGACCTGGGGCATCCTGGAGGATCCTCCGACGAGGATGACGTCGTCGATGTCGGCCATGGTGAACTCCTTGGAGGCGAGCACCTTGTCGATGAGGTCGATGGTTGTCTGGACGAGACCGGCGGAAGCGGCCTCGAACTCGTCCCTGGTGATGGTGTAGACGACCTTCTGGCCGCCGACAGTAAGGGTTCCCTTGGTGGACTCCGCGGTGGAGAGCCTCTTCTTGATGGTCTCGGAATCGTTGACGAGGTTCTGCTTGACATCCTCGTCCTCGTCGAGGGACTCGACGTCGACGCCCAGCTCCTCTGCGACCTTCTCCTTGATGAGCTTGGAGATGACGGCATCCCAGTCCTTTCCTCCAAGGAGCCTCTCTCCGTCGGTGGCGACCGCGGTGAACGACTGTCCGTCGATCTCGAGGACAGTCACATCGAAGGTTCCTCCTCCGAGGTCGTAGACCAGGACCCTCTTCTTGCCGTCGTTGCCTGTTCCGAATCCGAAGGAGATGGCGGCGGCAGTGGGCTCGTTGATGACGGTGACGTCGTCGAGGCCGGCGATGGTTCCCGCCGTCTTGGTCGCATCCCTCTCGTTCTGTCCGAAGTATGCAGGGCAGGTGATGACCGCTTTCTTGACGTCGCAGCCGTGGTTCTCGTTGAAGTCGTTGATCATCTTCCTGAGGATGACCGCGGACAGCATGATGGGGTTGTACTTCTCCCCGTCGATGTCGACTTCGTAGTCGGTTCCCATCTGCCTCTTGATAGCGGTGACGACCCTCTCAGGGGGGTACATCATGGCCATGTCCTTGGCGGGCGATCCGACGATGATCTCGCCGTTCTCGTTGAATAGGATGACGGACGGAGTTGTGTCTTCCTGCTCGAAGTTCTTCTCAACTACCGGGTCCCCATCCTCGTCGATATAGGCAAGGCACGAGTAGGTCGTGCCCAGGTCTATTCCGATGCAATAGTCTGTCATTCCTTTTCCTCCGTGACGTCCTCGGGGGCCTCGATTTCCGCGGGCTCCGTCGGAACGGATTCGCAAGATGTTTCCGAAGTCGTTTCAGAATCGGTTTGGAAACCGGTTTCCACCTCGGGTCCCTCCTCAGCATCCGGTGCACCGATGCTCGGATCGAACTTGTAGACGTCGACCCTCTCCTTGACGAGG
>LVVU01000097.1:5445-7960 GCA_006954465.1 Candidatus Methanoprimaticola hominis | reverse complement strand
GACCCCGACGATACGCTGGTGGAGTGTGTTCAGTCTGTCGAATTCGAACTTCCCGATGTAGACGCCCGCGTCCGTCAGGATGTTCTCCATATCGACCTCGTAGGCCTCGAAGCTGGAGAGGACGGTCTCTGCGTCCATCTCCCCGATCTTGGCCCTCATGCCCTCGCAGAGCTTGAAGAAGTCCTCCCTCATGGTGCTGATCTGCTCCATGGCCCTGGTGAGGGCCTTGTTGGAGGACGAGGACTCCAGCTTCGCCACGGTGGCGTTGATCGCTTTCGCCTGCTCCCTCGTGGTCATGTACTTGGACATGTCCGGAAGCTCCGCAGGCTCCGGCTGGACCGGTTCGCGTGCGACCAGGTCCTCCAGCATGTATCTGATGCGGATGAGCTCGGTCTCGATGGAATCCATCTGTCCGTCGTCCGCGTGCTGCGGGTGGACGGCCTCCTCGGATCCATCCGGGATCTCGATGTCCTCCGTCTCCTCGATGCCCTCGGCATCCAGTTCGATCTCCCGCTCCTCCGGTTCCGCGTGGACATCCAATCCCTGGAATCCGTTCACGAGGAAGTTCTTCAGCCTGTTGTTCGTGTTGTCATTCACTGGAGGCCCTCCCTGTTGAGAAGCCAGATGAACGGGTCCTCGACCCTCATGGGCGAGACCCCTCTCGGCAGGCTGCTGCCCACCGGGTTGCATCCGAGCGCGGATACCGCGAAGAAGCAGTGGTCGCTGAATCCTCCGACGGTCTGGATGAAGTTGTCTCCCAGGCATCTGTGGAGGTATTCGGACAGCTCCGCGTCTATCTGTTTGAAATTCTCCTCGTCGAACTTCCCGTTCTCCCTCGGGATGTGGAGGGACGAGCACTGTCCGAACAGGACCTTGTCCTCCTCCTCGTCCTCGGGGTTCTTGAACAGAACGTCCGATTTCGTGAGGACCACGGCCAGCGGGATGTCGATCCTCGCCTTGGGGCTGAGCTTCTTGTTGGTGCGGATGATCTGGGAGATGTTGTTCAGCACGTCCGATACATCCGGTCCGACTGGAGGCTTGTTGTCGACGTGGATCCTCTGGTTGATGTACTTGATCTGAAGCGGATCCACCAGATAGACGATCCCAGCGGCCTTGGATATGAACGAGTTCAGGCTGAGGGCCATCATCTTGTCCGAGGACACGAGGTCCTCTCCGGCGGTGTCGAAGAAGGCGAAGGTGAAGACCTTCGGCTGGTTCGAGTCGAATATCCTGAGGTAGTAGATCAGAGGCTCCCTGCTGTCGTCCGATATGTCGTAGGACTTGGTGGGGAGGAGCTTGCGCTTCTCCTCGAAGAGCCTCTTGTAGTACATGTCGCGGTACTTCAGGGTGGTCCCGTCGGTGGCGGCGTTCAGGACGCCGTTGAACTCGGCGGAGACGTAGTTCTTCAGCTGGTTGATCAGGACGGCGATGTAGTGGCTCTTCCCGACGTTCTTCGGGCCGAGGATGACGAAGATCCTGTTGCCATCCTCCTCCACCCCGGGCGGGATGGGGTTGTGGCAGACGGGGCACACGCGGATGTAGACCGGACGCTTGCAGACGTCGCATGTCCCTCCGGAGTTGCGGATGATGTGGTTCTTGGCGATGACCGCATCCGATCCGCAGGGGTCCCTGCCGTAGAACAGGGTCTTCTCGTAGTCGATCTCGTTCTGACCGTCGGCCGATACGTATCTGGACGCGTCGGCGCTCCTGGTGCTCGCGGCCGTTGCCGCGAACGTCTTCGCGCAGCCCTGGCTCGAGCAGATGTAGTGGACGTTGTCCAGGTCTACCTTGGCGAAGCAGTAGGGGCAGATGTATTCCCTGCCCGGTGCCTTCGCCTCGCTCTTCTGCTTCTTTGCCATCTTCAATCACTCCCGTTAAGAGGATGTACGAATCTGAAATCGTAGTAGTCGGAATCGTTGGCGAGGAACAGGCGGCATCTCTTCGGGTCCTTCAGTCCCGTGCAGTTCGCCTGGACGACGCCTCTGCCGCTCTGGATGGACACCGGTCCGTCGGACCTCCAGACGACCTCGCCGTCGGTCCTCTTGAGCGGGATGCCCGTCTCGGTCTGAACGAGCATCATCGGAGGGAGCTCGTACACGCCCGGCTCTGTGGAGAGGTCGATGGCGACGCCTCCGCGCTCGCGGGACATTGTGTACCTGACCTTCTTGCTGTCACCGGAGTTCACCTCGATGGCGATGCCGCGGGACGGGCGGGTGTCGGAGTTGAGCTTGTAGATCGCGAAGATGTTGACGCACTTCTTCCGCGCCTTGCCCATGGGGATGCGGATCTGCTTCTCGTCCATGTACTCCTCGCGACGGACGGTCTTGATCTCCGCGTTCTCGTCGTTGAGGCCCTTGATCTCCGGGCCGTTGGAGATGACCAGCTTCGCCTCGATGGCGTCTTCCGGCCAGCCCATGGTGATGATGCAGTCCTTGTTGCTTATCGCGTACTCCACATCCCTGAAGGGCTTGAGGTTGGCGACCAGCAGCTCGGTTCGATGATCGCCGACGGGGAG
>LVVU01000097.1:0-5420 GCA_006954465.1 Candidatus Methanoprimaticola hominis | reverse complement strand
GCACCGCGCCGTCGGGCAGGGCGAACTTCATCCCGTCCATGTACTCGACCATGGGCTTGATCTCGGTCATCCAGGACTTGATGTCGTCCATGGAGACCATGTTGCCTGAGAGGTTGAGCTTCTTCGGGGACGAATAGAGCACGACGTGCTCCGTGGTGGTCCATTTGGCCGTGTAGGTTCCATCGGTCTTGTTCCATCCGATCTTGAGGTCCCTGACGGGCTTCGGAGCATCGACGGTGGTCTCGCTGAAGATGACCCCCTGGGATCTCTCGACCTTGTTCCTTCCCAGGTATTCGGCGACGAACAGGTAGTAGTACTTCCTGCCGCCCACCAGTCCGATGTCGTCGTAGACGGTGGCGCCGTTGAGGGCGATCTCCGTTCCTATGCCGGAGCCGTCCTTGCCGTCGGACCTCCAGAGCCTCACCTTGGACGCTCCGCGGGGCTTCTCGTACATGATGCGGAGCCCCCCGTCGATGGGCGTTATGGTGACGGTGTCCACCTCGGAGATCATCATGACCGGTCCGATGTGGGCGCCCTCCTTGGAGAGGATGCCCCAGCGCTTCGAGTACACCGAGTAGTAGTACTCCACGCCCGGGTCCAGGGTTTTGTCGGCGTAGACGGTGGTGGGGATCTCCGCCAGGGGGCGGGTGTCCTCGGTCACGGTCGGAAGGGAGTTCTTCTCCCTATAGATGCAGTACGTCACGCCGGCGGCGTCGGCCGGAGGCATGAACTTGATGGTGAACGACCTCTCGCCCAGGGTGCCTATCGGATCAGCGGGTCCGGTCGGGGGATCCTCGCGGAGCTTCGCTTTGGCGACCGGGTGGTCCGGGCAGATCTCGGAGGCGTTGACGTAGCATTCCATCCTCTTCGCTTTGGTATCGGCGACGGCGGCCTTGCTGCATTGGACCTCCGCGGAGACGTAGCGGGCGGAGCAGTCGTCGTACTTCTGCTTGAGTTCGATGTCGTTCTCCAGAGCATCTGGGAACTTCTTCGCCAGCGCCTCCACCGCGCATTTGGATTCGTAGTATCTCCCGCGGGAGTAGGAATCCATGATGAACTTGCGGGATGAAGCGATGTCCGCCTTGGCCTTGTCGAGCTCCACGGACATCCCGCTGATCCCCGAGTATCCGGGGAACAGGTCCTTCAGGTTGGCCAGTGCCTTCTCGGCCTTGCCGACCTTCCCGCTCTGCATGTTCATGCGGAACTCCAGAGCCTGGCGCTCCGCCTTCTGCATCCCGTCCTTGAAGTTGAATCCGCACTTGATGCATACGGCGTTCTTGGACTGCTGGGGCGTGCTGCACGCCGGGCAGACGGTCTTGAAGTTCTTGCCGCACGCCGGGCAGAACACGGTGTTGGGTCCCGCCTGGACCATGTTGCCGCACTCGGGGCAGCGGATCATGCTGCTGTCCGACTCCGAGAAGTTGGCGGCGATCTTCTTCTTGTGGCAGAACTGCTGGAGGATGGCTATCGCCATCCCGCCGTCCACATCGCGCGGGAGGCGGGCGTTCAGCAGCTCGTCGATGTAGCTCCTGGTGAACTGGGTGCTGTACTCCTCCTCGATGGTCTCCATCACGGGGATCAGGGCGCGGTTGCACCTTCCGTAGGCTATCAGCGAGGAGAGCTCCTTGTCCGGCTCGAGGACGAGCTTGACGGTCCTCATCGCCTGGATGTAGGAGTCCTGCTCGGGCAGGATGTCCGGGCGGACGCTGTTGACCCTCTTGTCGCAGATCTCGAACGCGTTCCTGATCTGGGAGAACGAGCTGCCCTCGCTGAGGGGGTCCAGACCGATCTCCAGGTTGGGATGGTTGATCAGCGCGTTCAGCATCTCCATGGGGGTGTAGGAGTCGACCGACCTCAGTCCCTTGTAGGCGTTGAGGATCTTGTCGTTGACCGGCTTGGGAGGCGATCCCTCCTTTATGCCGGCCAGCTTGAGGACGTCGGCCTTGCTAACGCCCTCCCAGTGGAGCTTCTTGGTGTATGCCTCGGCGATGCCGGCGGGGCACAGGTACGTCCCGTCGGTGAGGATGACGCAGTCCATGCGGAGCTTCTGGGCCTTTCCCTTGAGGGAGGCCTGTCCGTCGGTGAACTCCCTCCTGCGGAGCATGGGGTCGTTGAAGACCCTGATCATGTCGTCCGTCATCTCGACGAGACGCTCCGCCTTGAAGCGCTGCTCCGTATCGTTCTGCTTGTTCCTGCTGTCGTTCGCCCATTTGCCGCGCTTCGTCTCGATCTTCTTGGCGATGGCATCCGGCGTGTAGGTGGATTCCTTCAGCGGGTTGAGCCCCAGCAGTTGACAGTAGTTCTGTCTGCTAGCCATATGATTCGCCGTCAGTCGCGCGAGGACAGGCGGCTGTCGGGTCCGCTCTCCCTTACCGCGAGTCCCATGTTGCCCGAGGAGATGGCCGTGGCGATGGTGCCGAAGGTCTCTCCCAGTCTGTCGATGGTCGTGAACAGCGCTCCGTCGTCGACGGTGGCGATCTGCCTGAGGAACGAGGTGTCGGCCTCTCCGAGTCCGACCGCGATGATCGTGATGTTGTCGTTCCTGCAGCCCAGTGCCTGGTCGACCGCCTTGTCCCTCTTGCCCCAGATACCGTCGGTGAGGACCACGATGATCCCCACTCCGGGCTTGGAGGCGAGCATGCTCCTGGCGGTGTCGAGCGGGCTGGCGTCCGTCCCCCTTCCGACCATCTTGACCTTGAGGTCCTCGATGGAGTTGAGCACGACGCTGGGGTCGTTGTTCAGCTCCTGGACCACCTTGATCTTGTCGCCGAATCCGATCAGCGAGAAGTAGGTGTCCTTGTCCTGGAGGGTGTTGACGAAGTCGCGGATCGAGCTCTTGGCGTGCTCGATGGGGTCTCCCTCCATGCTCCTGGAGAGGTCCACGCAGATGGCGATGTTCTTGAGGATGGACTCGTCGCCCCTCCTGCTCTTCGGGCTTCCGCCCATCCACCTGATGTCCTCGTCGATGGGCATGGTGTCCACGTTGAGGGGGTCCTCGCCCTGGAAGGCGGTGATGTTGACGACCCCGTTCTGATCGTAGTTGTACTCGATGGCCACCTCGACGCCCTGTCCGTTGTTGTAGAATCCGGAGATGACGACCTTGGCGAGGACGTTGCAGTCCAGAGGGATCCTGGACTCGCCCTGGAGGGTGTAGACCTCGATCTTCTCGGTCATGTTGCCCTTGTTGAGCCTGAAGGGCTTGCGCACGGTGGCGGGGACCTTCGAGTTCTTCTTGATCATTATCTCGTTGACGAACTTGGAACCGTCCTGGGATACGGAGAGCACTCCGAGGGAGTGCGCGGTGACATCGGAGACCTGCATGGCCCTGAGTCCGGTGGCGTTGCTGCTGTAGAGCTCGCCGACGATCGCAGCTCCCTTCGCGACTGCCAGGTCGGTATCGCTGTGGGCGATGACCTCCCTGCCGGTCATGTCCCTGAGGAAGTTGGAGACCGCAGGCATCCTGGTGGATCCTCCGACGAGGAGGATCTCATCGATGTCGGTCCAAGCGAGGCCCAGGTCGCCCATGAGGTTCTGACAGACCTCCTTGGTCGCGATGAGCAGGTACTCGGTCATGGACTCGAACTCGCTCCTGGTCAGGGTGTACTTGGCGCTGTATCCCTCGTAGTTGATCGGGATCGTGACGGTCTCGGCGATGGAGAGGGTCTTCTTGTATCCCTCCGCGGCGACGATGAGCTCGTTCTTGGTCGGCAGGTCATCGCGGGGATCGACGTCGAACTCGTCGATGAACTGATCGCAGACGTACTTGACGATGGCAGCGTCCCAGTCCTTTCCTCCGAGGATGTGGTTCCCGTCGGTTCCGATGACCTCGATGTTCCCTTTGGAGATCCTGACGATGGTGACATCGAAGGTTCCTCCTCCGAGGTCGTAGACCATGATCGTCTTATCGGCCGAGTGCTTGTAGCCGTAGGAGATGGCCGCGGCGGTCGGCTCGTTGATGATCTTCTGGACCTTGATGCCGCAGGCCTCCCCGGCCCTGATCGTGGCGGTCCTCTGGAAATCGTTGAAATAGGCAGGGACCGTGATGACGGCCTCCTCCACCTTCTCGCCGGTGGCGTTCTCGGCATCCTTGATCAGGTGCTTCAGGAGGATGGTGCTCAGGTCCTCGGACGTGTAGTCCTTCCCGTTGAAGCTGACGGCAATGGAGCCGTCCCCCATGCTCCTCTTGAATGCGGCGGCGTTGACGCCGGTACCGTTGGACTGCATGTCCTTGGCGTCCTCTCCGACGAGGATGTCGCCATCATCCAGGAAGCAGATCACAGAAGGCGTGATCTCCTTTCCGAATGTGTTCGTGATGATAACCGGCTTGTTGTTCTTCTTGTCATACCTTGCAACTGCAGAGTAGGTCGTTCCTAGATCGATCCCAACCTTCATATCCCATCGCTCGAGATAACGCGTGCATATTATAAAAGAAGACTGGGACCCCTACGAGATTCGTAGAGGATGCTAGACTCAGACGTTCGTCCGGGGACGTCGTCATCAGAGCTACGGAATCCGCAGTCCGCTTCAATCCTGTTCCCTGATGTGTTCGAGTGCCATCTCTAGAACGAGACGGACGTGCTCGTCGCAGAGCGAGTAGTAGACGCTCTTGCCCTCCTTGCGGAAGGTGACGAGGTGGGCGTCCCTGAGCATCCTGAGCTGATGGGATGTGGCCGACATGGACATGCCGAGGGTGGCGCTGATGTCGCAGACGCACATCTCGCCTGCATCCAGTGCCAGCAGGATCTTGACGCGGGTACGGTCGGAGAATATCCTGAAGAAGTCCGAGAGGCCGTCAACGTGCTCCTCGGTGGGCATCGCGGCCAATGCGACGGAGACCTTCTCGTTGTGGATCTCGACGGAATCGCAGCACTCGTCGCTCAAAAGGCGCCCCTCCTGGTCTTCACCAATATTATCAGAAGTACGGCGACGACGCCTGCGGCCACCGCTCCGGCGATTATCCCCAGTATTTCGGCGCTGTCCGGGAACGCCACCAGAAGGAACGACATGGCGATGAGAACGAACGCGAGGATCGCGGCGGCGTAGACGAGTGGCCCTTTCATCATATGCCACCGAATCGTGTCGGTGATTGAAATAGGGTTATGGTCGGGTTCGCTCCGGAGAGCGTGGAAAACGATTATCCCAGGGCACGCGATGCCCCCGTCATATGACAGATCCCGCCGAACTATGCGAACAGGCCGTCTCGATGGTCGAGAGCGATCCCGGAGCGGCATACAGGCTCTTCTCCGAGGCTGCGGAGGCAGGCTCCGCCAACGGGATGTTCGGCATGGCCGAGCTCAAGATGGCCGGGACCGGGACCCCGGCCGATCCGGATGGCGCCGAGCGTCTGTATCTCGAAGCATCGGCAACAGGCCATGCCCCTTCCATGTACAGGCTCGGAACCCTGTGGGCGGGAGGCGCCG
>LVVU01000096.1 GCA_006954465.1 Candidatus Methanoprimaticola hominis | reverse complement strand
ACCGCTGCGAGGTCCGCGCCGACGTACCCGTCGGTCATGGCGGCTATCGCCGCGAGATCGACATCCCCGAGCGGCATCCTCCGGGTATGGACCTTCAGGATGCCCAATCTGGAATCGGCATCCGGTTTTCCGACGAGGATGAGCCTGTCGAACCTCCCCGGCCTGAGAAGCGCCGGATCGACCATGTCGGGGCGGTTGGTCGCACCCATAACCGTGACGTTCCTCAGCCCTTCCACGCCGTCCATGGACGTGAGCATCTGCGCCACGACCCTCTCCCATGCGGAGCCGTCCCCCATGCCTCTGACAGGGGCTATGGAATCCAGCTCGTCGAAGAATATGATGCACGGAGCCATCTGCTTGGCGCGTTTGAAGATCTGACGGATGGCGCGCTCGCTCTCGCCCATCCATTTGCTGGCCATCTCCGGGCCGTTGACCGAGATGAAGTTGGTGCCCGACTCGTTGGCCAGGGCCTTGGCGATGAGGGTCTTCCCGGTCCCTGGAGGGCCGTACAGGAGGATGCCCTTGCCCGGCTCGATACCGAGCCTGTCGTAGGCTCCGTTCCCCTCCTCGGGGACGAAGACCTCTTCGATCCTCCTCCTCACGTCGTCCAATCCCCCCACATCCTCCCAGGACACCTTGGGGATCTCGACGAGCACCTCCCTCATGCCGCTCGGCTCCACATCGCCGAGCGCCGCGGTGAAGTCGTCCATGGAGACCTTCATCGATTCGAGGATCTCGGCGGGGACCGCCTTGTCCAGATCGAGCTCGTTCATCCTCGAGCTGAGGCAGTTCATGGCCGCCTCCCTGCACAGCGCCGCCAGGTCCGCTCCCACGAACCCCTGGGTGAGCGATGCGAGCTTCTCCGGGGTGACATCCGGCGTGAGGGGCATGTCCCTGAGGTGGACGGACAGGATGTCCGCTCTGGACTTCCTTCCGGGGATGCCTATCTCGATCTCCCTGTCGAACCTCCCCGGCCTCCTCAGCGCCGGATCGATGGAGTCCTCCCTGTTGGTGGCTCCGATGACTATGACGTTCCCTCTGTCGTCGAGTCCGTCCATGAGGGTGAGGAGCTGCGCCACGACCCTCCTCTCGACCTCGCCGTACACGTCGTTCCTGTTGGGTGCGATCGAGTCGATCTCGTCCAGGAACACGATGCTCGGAGCGTTCTCGGCAGCCTCTTTGAAGATCTCTCTGAGCCGTTCCTCGCTCTGACCGTAGTACTGTCCGATGATCTCCGGGCCGCGGACCGAGAATAAAGCGGCTCCGGACTCGTTCGCCACGGCTTCGGCCATGAGCGTCTTCCCGGTTCCGGGAGGGCCGTACAGGAGCACGCCCTTCGGCGCTCCGATCCCCAGCCTCTCGAAGAGCTCTGGATGCTTGAGAGGGAGCTCTATCATCTCCCTGATCCTCCTCAGCTCCTCGTCCAACCCTCCGACGTCGTCGTAGGTTATCTGGTGCCCTCTCTGGACCTTGGCGGTCTGCTGCTTCTTGGGCGTGTCCTTGACGACGATCCTCGTCTTCTCGTTGACGATGACGGCTCCCTTGGGTGTGGTGGACACCACGGTGAAGGTCGAGCGGTTCCCCATGAGGGCGATGTTGGGGACGATTATGTCCGTGTCCGCCATGAGCGGGCGGTTCATGAGCCCCTTCAGGAACACGTTTTCGATCCCCGATTCGAACTTGATCCTCTTCCCGTCGGGGATGTTGGGTGCCAGGGTGATCTGCTCCGCGGGTTGCGGGATGCATCTCCTGACGGTGACGTTCTCGTCGACGCTGACCCCTGCGTTCGTCCTCGTGAGACCGTCGATGAACAGCATCCCGCGTCCCTCGTCCTCCGGGTCGCACTTGAAGACCTTGGCGACGACGGACCTCTTGCCGGCGATCTCGACGGTATCTCCGAGCTCGACCCCTAGCGCCCTGCGGGACCCGCCGTCCATCCTGGCGCGTCCGTATCCCGCTTCGCTCTGGGACCTGGCCATGGCCACCTTCAGGACGATGGAATCTGACATGATGCATCCTGTGACGGCTCGGGGCCTAATAATGTTCGCGTGAGCATCGTTCCCGGAGCATGGTTATAGGCATCACGTACACACCGTCCTCGCGCCTGTATGCGGCCCTGCTCATGCCGCAGATGACGCACATGACCGCAGGAGCTTTCCCACCCTCCTCCACGAACTTGGAGGACATCCTCACGAGGTTGGCGGCAGCCGCATCCACGGCATCGAAGCCTAGCTTGATCTCGAATGCACCCCACCTCCCATCGGCCATCTCGACCACTGCATCGATCTCGTTGCGTTGATCCCGGTAATGGTACAGGGTCCCCCCGTTCGCCTCGGCGTATATCAGGAGGTCTCTTTCGCAGAGGGCTTCGAACATGAAGCCGAACGTCTCGAGATCTTTCAACGCGGCTTCGGGTGTCAGACCCAGGGCGGCCATGGATAGGGAGGGGTCCGCCAGATGTCTCTTGGGTTTCTTCCCGACTCTGAGCGATGAACGGGGGCAGGGATCGAAGGACGGTTGATACCACAGCATGTTCAGCCTCTCGAGCACCTCTATGTAGTCGGATACAGTGGATTCTGAGATCGTTTCATCATCGAACTCCACAAGATCCCGTTTCAAGGTGGAGTTCTTGACCACCGTCGATTCGTTACGTGCCAGGGACCTGAGGAGCATGCGCATCTTGTGCGAGCTGCGCTGAACTCCATCTATCCTGATGACATCCACTTCGCACAGTCTTTTGATGTATCCCGTATTCGCCTCCCAGGGGTCGACATCCTTCGAAAGCAGACTGGGCCATCCTCCTCTGGAGGTCAGTCTTATGAGATCCTTCAGTCTGATCTCTGGCCCCATGCGGCCGACGAATTTGTCATCGAACAATCCTTTCAGAGAGACGGAGCCATCCGAATCGCCGGATTCGAAAAGAGACATCGTATGCATGTCGATGGTATCTATGCGGCCGATTCCGCTGTGTACCTGCTTCATCTCCTCGTCTTTGGAGATCGAGTGGGATTCGCAGAGGATATATTGACCCTTCTTCCCGGTGCGGTCCAGGTCGAAGCGGACATCGTCCCAGAGGAGCGGCACGGCCTGCCATTCGTCTATAAGGTGGGGTGCATCCCCTTCCAATGCCAGCGACCGATCGGTCGATACCATCTTGATTACATCCGGTGTCAGTTGGATCTCACTGTTGCAGTTGTTCCTGGATGTCCAGGTCTTTCCGCAATTCCTAGGGCCTCTGACATAGACGGCACCGAAGGTCTTCAGACAGCGTTGGAACCTTTCATCGATTATCCTGGGTCTGTAGCCTTCGGGAGTTAAGGTCATAATTAAGTTAGCATATCAAGTATATTTAATGTCATCGAGATTTCACACAAACTGACAAGGAAAATTCACATAACTTGACAGGGAAATTTCACACAAACCAACAAGGGTGTTGTTGATGCCGTCAGCATCGCTGGAACGTGGTTCCTGTCGCGCGCGTGCGATATGTTAAAAGCGTGCTAACCATAGGTCGCTCCCAATGACAGTCGTCGAGATCAGAATCGAGCTCAAGAAAGGGGTCGCCGATCCCGAAGGGAAGAACACCAGGAAGACTCTGGAATCCCTGGGATTCAAGGGCGTCAACGACGTGAAGACGGTCAAGCTGTTCGAGGTCGACATGGACCTCCCGCCCGCCGAGGCGCAGGCGGAGGCCGAGGAGATGTGCAGGAAGCTCCTGGCCAACCCCGTCATCCAGAACTATAGGGTATCGGTGAGATGAGATGGCCTGCGGGATGAGCAGGCGCGATGCGCCGTTCGACCTGTGCGACGTCTCTATCAGGGACGCGTCCGACGAGGACCTGTCCAAACTGTCCTCGGACATGAGCCTCGGTCTTTCCCTCGATGAGATGAGGACTGTCAGGGATTACTTCGTCAAGGAGGGCAGGGATCCCACCGATGTCGAGCTCCAGGCGCTCGGACAGGCGTGGAGCGAGCACTGCTGCTACAAGAGCTCCAAGCCGATCCTCAAGGAGTTCGTCTTCGGCATCGACAGGGACGACATTCTGTCGAGAGGAGACGCTGGAGTCATGGTCTTCGATGACGACTACGGCTACGCTCTGAGGATCGAGAGCCACAATCATCCTTCCGCCATCGAGCCCTATGGAGGCGCGGCGACGGGGATCGGAGGCATCCTGAGGGACGTGGTCTGCATGGGCGCCCAGCCCATAGGACTCGCAGATCCCCTGTGCTTCGGGCCTATCGACAAGGCCGTCGACCTCCCTCCCGGAGTCAAGAGCCCCAGGTACCTGATGAGCGGCGTGGTCTCCGGCATCCGCGACTACGGGAACCGCGTCGGGATCCCGACGATCACGGGCGGATTCTTCTTCGATGACAAGTACACCGGGAACTGTCTCGTCAATGTGGCGTGCCTCGGGATCGTGAAGAGGGCGGATCTCGCCAAGAACTACGCCGGAGGTCCCGGAGAGGTCATGATCCTCATCGGCGGACTGACCGGCAGGGACGGGATCCACGGAGTGAACTTCGCATCCGCGGACCTCACCTCCACATCCGACGAGGACTCCAGGGGAGCTGTCCAGCTCGGCGACCCGATCATGAAGGAGCCCGTCATGCACGCATGCTTCGAGATCAACGCCAGGCACCTCATCACCGGTATGAAGGACCTGGGAGGCGGCGGACTGAGCTGTGTCGTGGGCGAGATGGCCCTCGACGGAGGCTGCGGAGCCGACGTGAATCTCGAGAAGGTCCCCCTCAAGGAGCCCGGACTGGCGCCCTGGGAGATCTGGGTGTCCGAGTCCCAGGAGCGCATGATGTGCACCTGCAAGCCCGAGAACGTGGATGCCGTGCTGGAGGTCTTCGACCTCTGGGATGTCCCCGCCACCCCGATAGGGGTAACGACGGACACCATGCACACCCGCCTGTTCTGGGACGGGGAGCAGATCTTCGATATGGATCTGGAGTTCCTCACCGGAGGGCCGGTCTACGAGCGTCCCTACGAGCTTCCGACCGTCTCCACGAAGGCGAAGGAGGTCTTCCCCGTCATCGACAGCGACAAGGACGCGATCCTCGTCATGCTCTCGGATCCGAACGTCGCATCCAAGGAGTGGGCGATAAGGCAGTACGACCACGAGGTCCGTGCCGCCACCGTCGTCCACCCCATGGTCGGACCGCTCAACGAGACCGGACCCGGGGACGCCAGCGTCCTCAGGCCCGTTCCCGACAGATACAAGGGGCTCGCCGCCGCCATCGGCTGCAACCCCTGGTTCA
The DNA here is from genome assembly GCA_006954465.1 of Candidatus Methanoprimaticola hominis. Classification (GTDB taxonomy): domain Archaea; phylum Thermoplasmatota; class Thermoplasmata; order Methanomassiliicoccales; family Methanomethylophilaceae; genus Methanoprimaticola; species Methanoprimaticola hominis. The sequence goes on along the minus strand of LVVU01000096.1, from coordinate 161 downwards.
CCGAGGCCGACCCGTACAAGGGAGGCATGTCCTGCATCGACGAGACCTGCAGGAACATCGTCGCCGTCGGCGCCAGGCCCAACGCGTTCACGGACTGCCTGAACTTCGGCAACCCCGAGAAGCCCGAGAGGCTGGGAGAGTTCCGCGAGGCCGTCAGGGGC
>LVVU01000095.1 GCA_006954465.1 Candidatus Methanoprimaticola hominis | reverse complement strand
GGAAAAGATGCTCTGCTTGGCGATCTGCATCACGCCTGTGACGTAGACCATCCCCCTGTAGGGGTTGCCCTTGATCGAGGCGTACATGAGCCCTCTGAGGAAGGACATCATGGGTTCGTGCGACTCCGTGCCGAACGCATCCGACACGGCAGCGTCGTATTCGTCGATCAGGATGATGGGCTTCGCTCCGAACTCGTCCATCAATGCAAGGGACAGGACCTGGACGCTTCCCATCAGATCGTCCTCGGAAGCGGTCTTGTCCTCCAGCGATTCGAAGAGATTCCTGACGGATGCCCGCAGCTCCTTCTTATCCAGGAGATGGCGGTGGGGTTCGAAGCACAGGGTGACGGCCCTGCGCATCCCGTCGATGAATCTCTCGTACGTATCGGCCTTGGCATTGCCGAGGTCGAGGTGGATCACAGGGAAGGCATTCCTGTACCTCTCGTACTCCGGATGCTTCGATATCTCCAATCCATCGAACCATGTGTTCCCTTCGTACCGGATGTTGAAGAAGGCATCCAGCATAGTCAGGTTCGTGGTCTTCCCGAACCTGCGGGGGCGGACGAACAGATATACGCCTGAGTCGTCCGTATCGAGCAGATCGCCTATCAGGAGGGTCTTGTCGACGTAATGCTTGTCTTTCTCGCGAAGGTCGGCGAAAGACAGGCCGCTGAGGTCGATCTGCTTCATGGTGTCTAGTGGGGCTGCGAATACCATAGCGACCTAAACCGGATGATACGAGTTACCGTAGACTGCATGTTAGTTTTTATTTAAAATGTTTAATTGGGGATGCGCCTGTTTGTGACACATCCCCTCGCGTACTAAACGCGTAAAAAGTGCTCTAGTGCTCTATTTATTTTGTAATCACTATTATATCCTCAGCACTGACGTTGCTTGTATTTGAAAAATAGTGCTTCTCAAATATTGTAGCAATATCATCATGGAATTTCTTTGCAACATCCAGATCAGTGAAATAAAACACCGCACTTTGGTTGTTATCCTTAGGAGTGTCGAAATGCACAACCATCTTGGCCTTGATAATTTCCGAATTAAGATCGGATGAATTAATCTTTGACTTATCTATTGATCCGAAATCAGGATTAGCTGATATTTCTGAATCGTTTGCTAGTGTATACGCAACGTAATATGCAGAATCCAAACTATTTCCAGATGCATCTGTGATAGTAAATGTATTGTCTCCACTGAATTTAATCGGATCTACTCCTGCATATCCCTTCAATTGATCGATGTATATTGCAGAATCATACGCGCTGATGGCTCCGTTGTGATATTCGATGTAATATACGCCTGAAGGACACGGGTTATCAATCTTGAGGTTCAGCCTATTGTTCGAATAATCGATAGACCCTCCCTTGAAGTATAATGTACAATTCAGATCACTATCTTCTATAGTAGTCTTGCACAATCCAGGGATATAAACCTGCTCTCCTGTAAGCGTAGCTCCAGTAATTATAATCTCAGGAATTGCTCCGCTTTCTGATTGAATCGATCCATTTGCATAAACCGGCCAATCGGCAACAATAGCTCCCTTAACAATTATCTTCGAACCGAAACTAACCATATTTGCCGCATCGTGATAGAATATGCAGGCTCCAAAACTTCCTCCATAAGAATTATCAGGATTCTCTAAAGTCACACCCTCATCTATTAAAAGTGTAGAATAATCTGAATCGGATGAGTTCTTAGAACCGATGATACCCACGACATAGGGGTATTTCTCATCAATATTGCATCCTACAACTTTTCCAGATCCACTGAATTCCAATAACCCGTGAACAATTGTTATCTCTTCGGATACACTCATTGTTTTAGAATTCAGATCAATATTCAGATTCTGCCCATCTTTAATTGTAAATCCGTATATTGACACATCATCTGACAACTGAATCTTTTCGAGTCCAGCATTGAGGGCTGCCTTCAAATCATCCTCTTTGGAAATCTGAAATACATCTTTGAATGCAACGAACTCGGAAAAATGATTTGTGATGAATGATATTTTTGACTTCACCACACTTGTTGGATCAGTTGTTACATTTCCTGAATTATCATAATAGACGAATGATACTCCAGTAGGTTGTTCGAAGCTTGCACCCTCAGTATTATAATACATCACATCTGTATAATAACCGCTGATTGTGAATGATACAGTTGTTTTGCCAACGTTTGTGATTGTTCCTCCGCCAACATTATTTAGCGTGAGTGAAACTTTGACTCTTTCCTGAGCAGAATTCGTCTCTATCTCAGTACTCAGATTCCCTGCATTAGCGGGAACTTCAGAAAAGTTAACTGTAACTGGTGTACTATCACTTCCGTTAGTGGGTGCATTGGAAATAATAGTAGCCTTACTGCCCGCAGTTACGCTAGACAAATCATCTACTACATTTGCGGCTTTCTGCGTTATATAATTAGTCAAAACCACAGATCCGCTAGCCATACCAGAAGGAAGAGATGTTATGGTTATGGAAACAGCATATGTAACATTCAAAGTATCGCTCAAACTGGCGGAACCTGTTTCTTTAAGAGGAAGTACTTTAGCTGTGGTTTCACCAGACTTAATTGCTGATGCAGAGTAACCAACCCCTGATGGAACTGAAATTCCAATGATGTATTGATAACCCAGGGATGCTTTGAATGTTACATTATAACTAATTGTAATATCCAGATCATTAGGTTCTTTTTCTTCAGAAATATAAATATCAGAAGCCGAAGTAGTTCCTGTTCCGCCATACGTTATAGATATTGCAGATGGAACTGAATCTGCGGATTCATTGATGCCCATAGATACGGATTTCAACGTATAATCAGACGTTGAAACATCCAAACTGCCAGTATTGATGCTGATATTGGCATTCTCTGTATCCGAGAACCACGAGTACGTGATCCCGGACACAGCGGTCAGCGCGAGAGCGATGACCACCACGGATGCGACGAGTGCTTTCGTCTGTGCTTTCATGAATAATACCTCCTTTCATGAAGAAAGGACGACCTGGGCGTTCAGAACGTCCAAGTACGAGTACACCGTAGACGGAACGGCGGGTGCGGGAATCCTGTTCTAGAGTCTTCCGTGCCCGTCGCCGTACCGTTCTCCAAAGCCCTCTTACGGGGCGCGGTGCGATGGAGTGTGAATAAGTGATGTCTCCGGGATCCCGAACGGATGCGGGAACGGAGGCCTTGGTATCAAGCCGGAACCATCGCGGTCACATCCAATGCGAACCTGAGGTCCTTCCCCTGAGCTGTGTTGTCCGCATCCTCGGAGAACGTAACCGTCATGGTCATCGACTGCTTCGAAGCCGCAGGGATCGAACCGAGATCCATCGACCAGGTGCCGCTCGATGCCAACTCCGATATCATTATGGATCTCGTGGTTTCACCGATGGATACGTCGACCTTCACGAACTTCGCGAGATCCGTCCACCCGCTTCCTCCGGTCAAGGACCTCAACTGCAGCTGGACCTGCAACGTTCTGTCGCTGTCGTTCCTCGATTCCATATGCGCGGTCTGTGAGATCCCCGGGACCATATTGGCCAGTCTGAACGGGTCTCCGGATGACAACGTCCTATCGACGTTCTCATCGAGAACCGCGATGGAACCGCTGGAATCAACATAGGTTCCCGAGAGCTTGTCGACCCAGACCGTGAACGAACCTGTCGCACCCGTATCGGGTGTCGGACCGGGGCCCGGAGTCGGAATGTAAGAGAACACCGCCCGGACATTGTGATCCGATACGACATCCTTCAACGTGTACGTGATGAATCCTGTTCCGACCGACTTCCCGTCGATCTCCAGCGAGGACAGCCTGTATCCGCTGTCCGGAGAGAACGTCATGGTCAGATCGCCCCCGTGCTGGACGGTCACGGCTCCCGAAGGAGACACCTTCCCGTGACCGGCGTATTCTATGGTAACGATATGCGAGGAGACGACATGACGGAGAGTGATGTCGATATCCATCTGCGCCTGTATGTCCTTGATGGTGAACCTCGTCTCCGGACTCTGCGGAACGCCGTTCACCGCTATGCCGTCCAAGTAGTAACCGGGATTCAGGGAGACGTCGATGACGAGGGAGCCTCCGCGGGGGACGCGGACGGTTCCCGAAGGGGTGATGCTTCCGTATTCGGCACCTGTCGTCTCCACGACGACGTCCACGTCGATCGTCACCAGGATATCGTCGTCCGTAGCATCACGGAAGGTAGCCTCCAGGACATGGTCGGAATCCATGACGACATCCACAATGTTGATAGATCCCATGGAGACACCGTCGAGCTCCACATCGTCGATGACCTTCCCCTCGTCGGGGGTGATGACGACCATGACCTTCTCCCCCGCCTGATGGGTCGTCCTCCCGAAGGGTTCCACGGTACCGCCGTTGTTCGAAGAAGTCTCCAGAACAAAGGAATCCGATGTCCTCTCGAACACGACCTTCACGCAGAGGTCCTCGGAGATGTCCTCGAGCTTCAGGACATCGCCTTCGATCGCGACCTCCTTCCCGTTCACCGTGACCGATGCGACATGCCATCCGGCCTCCGGCTTCAGAACAATCTCCATCGAATCTCCATCATCCACGGTCGAATCCATCGGATCCGCCGTCCCCTCTCCGACGACCTCCACGGTCACCCTGTGCTCCTCGGACGAATGCCAGGCGATCAGACCGATGCCGAATATCAGCAACAGCAGAAGCACGACGACGATCCACTTCCTCCTTCTACGCTCGTCCTCCATGAATCAATCCCCCCTATGAGATGCAACGAAAACCGGCCCGTTCGGCCCCGCATCCTCGGATGCCGGAGGCTCGGGCTCCTTCTCCTCCTCGACGGCCTCCCCTTTCAGGATGCGTACGATGTTCCTGACCTCGGAGACTATCAGTATCACGCACGGGATGAGGATCAGACACAGCTTCCCCGTCCAGGTTGAAACGAACACCACCAGGACCCCGAGCCAATGGGACACCCCGACGACCTTCCCTATGACGTCCCCCGAATCGGAGGTGACGATCTGGACGGAACCGTTGGTGGGATCATCGGCTATGGAGTCACCCTTGAGCGTGTACGTGTACACCCCCGACGACTCGTCGATGGCGATTATACGGTGGGTGACGACCATGCTCTCCTGTGAGACGGGATGTATGTAATCGAAGGTGAGGACATCGCCCACCTTCAGAGATGAATAGAAATCGGAGGGATCGGAGGGGACCCGATGGATCGTTATCAGGCTCCCCGTGGGGATGGTCCTGATATCGTAGTCCCTGGGCTCACCGTCCATGGAGCCCGAGACGACGATCTTCGCCTCCGTATCGGAGAAGTCCAGCGAGCCGCCGTTGAGATGAGCCGCATACCCGGTCAGGCATGAGACCAACGCGGCTATGACGATGATCGTCGCCAACGTGCTCCTGGAGATCTTCGGATCCAACCCTGTTCCCTC
>LVVU01000094.1 GCA_006954465.1 Candidatus Methanoprimaticola hominis | reverse complement strand
CATCGTGATGCCCGACTCCATGACACGCGAGCGCATCTCGCTCATGAAGACGTACGGAGCCGAGATCGTCCTCTCCCCCGGAGCGAACGGGATGCAGGGCGCCGTGGAGCTCGCGGAATCCATCGCCAAGGAGCGCGAAGGATTCCTCTGCGGGCAGTTCGACAATCCCGCCAACGCCGCCGCCCACCGTACGACCACAGGAAGGGAGATCCTGAGGGACATCCCCGATATCGACCTGGTCTACGCCGGATTCGGGACCGGGGGCACCGCCTCCGGGATCGCACGCGCGTTCATCGATGCCGGTTCGAAGGCGAAGGTCATCGGCATCGAACCCGATGAGAGCCCTCTCGTGACCGGCGGAAGGAGCGGTCCCCACAGGATCCAGGGCATAGGAGCCAACTTCGTGCCCGGCAACCTGGACGAATCCATCCTCGGAGGCGTCGAGACCGTCAAAGGAGAGGATGCCGTCAGGACCGCCGTGGAGCTCGCAAGGAAGGAAGGAATCTTCGCAGGGATCTCCTCTGGCGCCAACGTCTTCGCAGCGATCCGCGAGGCCGAGAAGCATCCCGAGAAGAAGATACTGGCCATCCTCCCCGACGGCGGGGAGAAGTACATGAGCCTCGGCATTTACGAGTGATAGGATGCCAGTCAAGATCCCGAACGACCTCCCTGCCGCCTCCGTCCTGGAGTCGGAGAACATATTCGTCATGACGGAGACCAGAGCGGACACGCAGGACATCCGTCCCTTGGACATCCTGGTCGTCAACCTCATGCCCACCAAGGTCGAGACGGAGACGCAGATCCTCAGATGCCTGAGCAACAGCCCTCTGCAGACGAACATCGAGTTCCTGCAGATGGCCACCCACAATTCCAAGCACGTCTCGCACGAGTACCTCGACCGCTTCTACACCACGTTCGACAAGGTCAGGAACCGCAAGTTCGACGGCGTGATCATCACCGGCGCACCTGTCGAGAACATCCCGTACGAGGAGGTCGACTACTGGACCGAATTGTGCGAGATCATGGACTGGACCCTGACCAACTCCTGCTCCACGCTGTACATCTGCTGGGGATCCCAGGCCGGCCTGTACCACCACTACGGGATCCCCAAGTACCCCCTGGAATCGAAGGTCTCCGGGATCTTCGAGCACCGCGTGACCGCCATGAACGAGCCGATCATGAGAGGATTCGACGACAGGTTCTTCATGCCCCAGTCCCGCCATACGGAGGTCAGGGCGGGCGACATTATCGCCAACCCGCACCTCCACATAATCGCCGACTCGCCGGAGACCGGCGTCGGCATCGTCGTGTCGGAGAGGAACGAGGTATTCATCACAGGACACTTCGAATACGACCGCGGAACCCTCGCATACGAGTACGAGAGGGACATGAAGGCCGGGAAGAATCCCCACGTGCCGGACCACTACTTCGAGGACGACGATCCGTGCAAGGATCCGATCGTCAGGTGGAGGGGCCACGCGACCATGTTCTTCACGAACTGGCTGAACTACTGCGTCTATCAGGAGACGCCCTTCGACAAGGAAAGGATCGGATCCTGATCCTCCGAAGAAGGAAACTCATCGTCACAGCGTGACGACCCTGGGGTTCACCAGCTTGCCCACGATGGCATCGCGGACGAACGGATTGAGCCCCGAAACATCCTCCTCCCCATCCAATATCGCCTGGATGGACGAGGATATGTGGCCGAAGACCTCGCGGAAGATCCTGCACGAGTCCCCTCCGTTGTTCTCCAGCCCGCATTCGTGATATGCATCCATGCTGCATCCGCCGTTGCAATAGCGGTAGACCTCGCATGATGCGCATTTCTCCCTGCGGGTGACGGATCCCGCCAGGATGCGTCTGAATCCCTCCGATGAGAAGGCCTCCGATAGAGCGGAGATCTCGTTGACATTGCCCATCCTGAACTCCTCGGGGCACGCCTTGGCGCACGGATAGATGGAACCGTCGGGATTCACGCAGATCCACTTCGTCAGACAGGACGTGTGGGCGCAATCGGACGGGGTCGGATCTCCCAGATAATTGAGTACATAGAGGTAGTGAGGTACCAGCGGGATCTTCGAATCGGCGTCGTGGAGCCACTCGTCGAAGGTTTCGATGCTCCCTCTGATGTAGTCGTCGGGATCCGGAACCGTGTTCCCGCAACGGGCGCAACCCGCCGGGATCACGGGGGACAACGACAGATTGGTCCCTCTGTCCCTGAAGAACCGATAGAGCTCCTTCTGCTTCAGAGCGGTCTCCGCGGAGATCGTGGAGCTCACGGAGTATCTGTTGTCCTTGTCGGAGAGCATAGAGACCGCCTTCTCGGGATCCAGCTCCCTGAGGACGCTGTTGTACGGTCCCTCCCAGGACACCCCGACGTTGATCGCCTTCTCGCGGCAGTAGGCCATGAAACGGCGATTGAGCAGGGTGCCGTTGGTCTGGATGGTGTTCCCGACACGGAACGTGTTCTTCCCGAAGTGCTTCTCCTCCAGTTCCATGACGGACTTGTAGAACGACATCGGAAGGGTCATGGGTTCCCCGCCGTGCCATATGAACCAGGCGGACTGGTACTCGTTGGAGACCATCTCGAACAGCCTGTCGAGGGTCTCGAGAGAAATATTCCCGGGGATGCGCTCCCCGGGTGTATGATAGCAGTGGCTGCAGCTCTCGTTGCAGTAAAGGGTCGGCTTGATGACGACCGAGATGTACGGCTTCATGGCCGGCCTTCGCCGGTTCAGAACGGCCAGTACGTCCAGACGCCGTTGAATCCGTTGGTCACGTAGCAGCAGCAGGCGCAGCAGACCACGACGGTTCCGACGACGCACGCGTGCCATCCCATGGAGTTGCAGTAGCCGTTGTCTCCGCAGCAGCAGTAGTCGCACTTGGAGTCTCCGCCGTGATCCTCATCCGCGGCCTTGTCGAAACGCTCGTTGTGAGTGTGGTCGCTGGGAAGGCCCTCCATCGCGAACGCGATGAACGCCGACGGGGACTGGCTCTCGTACAGTGCTGTCAGTTTGTCTACGGATTCGGATTCGTATGCCATATCGATTACCCCTACCACTGCTGGCTAGGTATGCGACGGAACCTTTAGGGCTATTTAATGATTGTTCGGACCCCGAATCCTGGTGCCAGTGCGACCGAGGGAGGTTGCCGCGGCATACGCCATTGTTTATACGGAACCCCCGATTCAACCGGCATGTTCGGATACACGGTCCCCTCCTACGGCAGGCTGTCCCCGTCGGACAACATGCTGTACCGCAGGTATTACTGCGAGGGGTGCCACCAGCTCAGGGACGGATTCGGCCTGACCGGGGCTCTGACCGTGAACTACGACATGACGTTCAACACGATCCTCCTCAACGGCCTCATCGGGGAATGCCTGGAATTCGAAGGCACCAAGCGCAGGATCTGCGTCCTCGAACCGCACAAGGCGGACTCCGAGCTCATGCGCAGGATGGCCGCCTACACCCTCATCCTGACCAGATGGGAGCTCTACGATGACGAGACCGACCTGCCCTCGGTCAAGACGAAGTTCATCTCGCTCACCCTGAACCGCGCGATCGAGAGGGCCGTATCGGAGTTCCCCGAGTACGACGAGATGGTCGGGAAGGGCTTCGAGACCCTCCGCTCCCTCGAACTCGACGGATGCAGGGATGCGGTCATGATGGGCAGGACCTTCGGGAAGGGGCTCGTCGGACCGCTGAAGGACATAGCCGGCGACAGCTACTCCGAGCCTCTCGGGGAGATCTTCGAGCACCTGACGACCGCGGTCTACATCATGGACGCCATAGACGACCTGGACGACGACTACATGGACGGGACCTACAACCCCCTGCTCCCCGAATCGGGATACATCAATGCCAGGAGGTACATCGATTCTAACATCTATTCTCTGTCCTCCATGGTCAACGGCGTCGTCGGCGACCTCCAGAGATCGTATCTCGCGATGAGGCTGGATATGAAAGGGAACGTCTCGCTCTGCGACAACGTCGTCTACTACGGGATCCCCGAATCGGCCAAGAAGGTCATCGTCGGCGAAGCCAAGGCCAAGGCCAGCATCAAGAACATCCTGTCCAACAGAAAGGACAGGACATCGGAATGATCCGGCGGGATCGAAGTCCGAGCAGACGTCCAGGGAATCCCTCTCCCCGCCGTGCAGCCTGCACGATCCGGACGACCACATGTTGCAGTTCCCGCAGCATCCGGGACGATATCTGGGACATCCGTCGTCCGGGCACTTCGGCGAGGAATCCGGAACACAGACCCATAGACCGTTCGCGTGTCTGCAGAGCCTGCAGGTGCGACACTTCCCGTAGCTCTCGTCCATGGACCAGCCATCCGCCGGCATGGATATCATTGTTGCGGAATCCGACCTCGACGATGCTTTATACCACACCCGGATACGAATGAACATGGCCATAAGACTGGCTTACATGGGCATCCCGGGCTCCAATTCCGAACAGGCAGCCGTAGAGCTCGCCGGCGCCATGGGATGGCTGTCGCGCACCCTCATCCCCAAGGAGGACTCCAGGAACACCATAGCGGCCCTCGACAGCGGGGAGGCCGATTACGGAGTGGTGGCCTCCAGCAACATCACGGCCGGCCCCGTCATCGAGACGGAGGAGGCGCTCAAAGAAAGGGACGACATCGAGACGCTCCGCGCACTCTGGCTCCCCATCCACCACTGCGTCTTCGCTCTCAGGCCCGACTGCGGGATCATGCATGTCGCATCCCATATCCAGGCCCTCCTGCAGACGAAGAACCACCTGTCCGAGCTGTTCCCCGATGCCGACAGGATCGAGGTATCCGACACTGCCGTGGCCGCCGAGATGCTCTCCGACGGGAGACTGACCGAGGACACCGCCGTCGTATGCAGGCGCAACGCCGGCGAGATGTTCGGCCTCTCGATGCTCTATGAGAACATCGAGGACCTCGAGGGCAACATGACCGAATTCAAGCTCCTGAGGCTGAAGAGATGATCTCCGAACAGATCGAAGAGGACGCCCGCAGACTGGACGATATCCTCGCCGACCTCAACAAGGAGGTCCTGAACCGCAGGAAGGCCAGGGACGAGTTCCATGAGAAGGCCGCCGTCCTCGCCGACAAGAGGGACAAGCTCCAGAAGAAGGCCAGGACGCTCTCGGCGGAAGCCGCCGTGTACAAGGAGCGCAGGGATGACGCGAACATCACCGCACGCGAGTGCAGGGCCAAGCGCGACGAGTGGAACGACCGCGTCGCCAGGATGCGCGCATCCGGGGGGCTCGGAGACATCGGTGAAGCCAAGATGCAGGCCAACCAGTGGCACCAGAAGGCCGAGAAGGCATCCCGCACGTCGGACACCGCCCACGAGAAGATGCATCAGCTCTACGAGGAGGCCGACAGGCTCCGCGCCGAGGCGCAGGTATGCCACCAGCAGTACCTCGATTGCAAGAAGGCGGCCGATATCGAGCACACGAAGTACATCGAGGCCGTCAGACGCATCGACACCGTGAAGAACAGCCTTCCCGAGTGATCAG
>LVVU01000093.1 GCA_006954465.1 Candidatus Methanoprimaticola hominis | reverse complement strand
CGGATGCGGAGGCTCCTCGGTCGGAGCCATAGCGATGACCGGCGGAAGGATAACCGCGAAGGACCTCTCCGACAAGGTTGAGGAGATCTACCGCGGTATAATGGGGGACGCGATCGCTCCCTGAAGAAGCTCCGCGCCAGATCCAGTTCCCTGGGGGTGTTCACGTTGACGGCCAGCTCCGGCCAGTTGGTGTCGAAGAGGCACTCCTCCAGGTAATCCCCGTTCAGGGTGCGCTTCCGGTCCATTATGCAGAGACCGGAGAGCACCCAGTTCTTCCCCCTGTACTCCCTCGTATAGGACGGGGTTATCCCTATCCCGCGGACGGTGTCCTCATCGACCACGGCGATGGCGGAATCCATCAAACCGGGGACGAAGTACTCTATGAAGCGGTCCACCACGTCGGTGGTGAGGAGAGGGAGATCCGAAGGGCAGGTGAGCACGTAGTCCCCCTCCATGCGGAGGAAGGATGTGTGCAGATCGTCCATGAAGCTCTCTCCGGACGTCCTTATCGTCTCGACGCCCCTGCTCTTGAGGAAGGCCTCCGTCTCCAGGGTGTGGTCGCTGACCGACACCAGCACCCTGTCGATGTGCTTCGATGCCATCAGGGCATCGATCACACGGCAGACGGTGGGCCTGTCCCCTATCATCTGCATGGGCTTCTCTATCCCGCATCTCCCCATGCGGGTGCCCTTCCCTCCCGCATTCACCAGAGCCTGCATCAGGCCAGTGCTCCGTAGACGATGAGGAATGAGAGCATCACGACGACCCTTGCGATCTCATGGGAAGCGCCCAGGATGTCCCCGTTGACCATGCCGAACACCCTGTTGGAGTGGCGGGCGACGAGGTATCCGGATGCGATCGACATGATCGTTCCGACCAGGGCGAGGACCAGAGCGTCGCCGTATCCGACGGCGACCCACGAGTAGATCTCCCCGGTTATGAACACGGCGACCAGTCCGAACACGAGGCAGAGCACGAACGAGATGATCGAGGACCTCAGGAGCGAGGGCGTGCTCGTGCATGACACCTGCTTCCCGGCCATGCCGTCGCTGGGGAACCCGAACGCAGCGGTCGACACCTGGGTGTTCTTCAGCAGGATCTCCACCATGGGCGCCAGGATGATCAGATACGCACCGGCCATGGCGTACTCGGAGAAGCTGATCAGGGTGACGATGAGAGCGACGCCGAGACCTCCGGCGCCGATGAGGGTGTCCTTCAGCGCGCGGACGTGGTCCTCCCTCGTGCCGGCGACGACGGAGCCGTCCCCGAAATCTGCGAGACCGTCGAAATGGAGGAATCTGCTTCCTACATACACGGTAGCGAGGACGATCGCTGCGGAGAACATGGAGGAGCCGATGATCCCGTGCGTCGACAGCTCGGCCAGTATCACGGCCTCGATCATGACGACCAGTCCGATCATCGCGCCCACCACGGGCGCCAGATGGAACTTCTCGTCCATGGCGTCCATGTCCTCGCTCGTTATGTCCTGCTTGCAGATGGTGAAGAACGCCACCATGGCCTTGATGGCATTGCCCGCCATCGGAGACCACCCGCCCTTCTAGATATCATCTCTATGATGCAATCCATGAGTGAACCCTCCTAAGGTGCCGGCACGCCCAGGACGTCGGATGCCGTTGCGAGGATCAACCTCAGCTCGGCATCGTTCCCGTCCTGCGCCAGCGAGTCCGCCCGATCCGCGGCGAACCATGCGAGATCCGCCAATGCGCAGACCTCCTCCCCGGAGAGCAGCGAATCCAGCGCCTCCGAGTACTCCTCCTCGCTCTTGTCCGTGCCGGACATCGCGAAGAGGTCGTGCGTATCCAATCCCATCCTCCCGAGGATCCTCCTCGGCGGAAGGGGATTGGGATGCTCGTTGCGTATATCGAGCGCGCATCCGACCGCGGCGGATACCGCTCTGGCAGCGGCGATGCCGATCCACGACCCTGTCCCCGTCCAGGAGACCCTGTCCTCCCCCGCCGGGGAGAACACTGCCATGGCATCCGATGTCGTTCCCGTCTCGGCGAATCCGTGCTCGGACATGGCCACGCCCTTGGCCTCGACCAGGGGGATGAACAGGTTGATCTTCCCCTCGATCGTCATCGGAACCGACGAGATGATGCCGATGTTGATCGTCCCCGCCCTCATCTCCTCCGCCCTGCGGGCGGATATCCTGGAATTCCCCTCGTAATCGACCAGGTCCTCGCCCGCGATCACGTGGTTGCTCAGGCCCGCAGTGGCGAAAGCCGCCGCCTCGTAGCCCTCCACGGAGCATTCCTTGAGATTGAATACATAGTCCACCTCCGCGGCGGTCATCATGCCGAGGGTGTCCTAAGGAAGCCTCAGAGCATCCCTGACACGCTCGGCGTCCTCGCGGGGGCTGTCACAGTTGTAGTTCTTCGGGACCTGCATGATGAACGCGGCGCGTACGGTCGTCTGGCCTCCGTTGAGGACGGCGCAGCTCAGCGCCTCCATCGGCTGCGCGAAGCGCACCACCCCGACGGGCGACCCGTTCACGTACTCCATGCTAACGGACTCGATGTACCTCAGAATAATGACCCCCAGAATGAGAAGAACGCATCCTCGAACAGCACCTGCACGGATATGCCTATCGTTCCGTAGAGGATGAGGCACACCGTGAGGAGGAAGAGGATCGACGAGAGCTCGATGAGCCTGCAGCACCTCTTCACATCGGTCGTGGAGGGCATGGGCCCGGTGCCCATCACGTACACCCCGACCTTCTCCATGCTTATGCCGAGAACCGCGGCCGCGGCGGTCATGGACCATCCGCTGTTGGGGCTGGGGGTCTTCCCGTGCTCCGCCCTGGCGGCCGGAACGGATGCCCTCCAGTCCATGCCGAGCATCATCCCGGCCAATGCTATGAAATAAGGGGATACGCGGGATGTCACGAAGCCGAGGACGTCATCGAACTTCGCAGGGAAGAACCCGAGCCTGGCGTACCTGTCGTTGAGATACCCCCACATGGCGTCCATCAGATTGGCGCACCTGAACATCACGGCTCCGGGGAGTCCGAACAGCCCGAAGTAGAACATGGGGGAGAACGCGCTGTCTACGAGGTTCTCGGAGATCGTCTCGCAGCACGATGATGCTACATGCTCCGCATCCATCCCCTTGGTGTTGCGGCTCACGATCATCTGCACCCTCGCATCCGCATCCTCGATGTCCCCCCTGTCGAGAGAATCGCAGATCGGATCGCAGTGGTGCCTGAACGAGAATATCGCGAAGGACGTCTTGAACAGCAGGGCCGTGACGACGATCCAGCATATCTCGCCGACCAGGGGGTCGATCTCCGACACCCCGATCCTGAACAGCGAGGTCATCAGGAGGCCGATCCCGTTGAAAAGCAGGAATACCGCGAGATACGACAGGAACCCGATGACGTTCGCCTTGCGGGACGCACGGTCCTTCACATGCCTGTCGATCGCCGACAGGATGTTGCCCATCCACCTCAGAGGATGGATAGAGTTCGGGACCTCCCCCACGAAGCGGTCTATCAGCAGCGCTGCGACGATGATGAGGATCGCGTCCAGCCAGAGCGGCATGCTTTCACCCGTTCAGGACGGAGTCCACCGCCGCGACGAAACGGCAGTTGCGCTCCTTGTCCTTGACGCTGTATCTGACGTATGATGAGAACTCCGGCCCGAATGAGGAGCAGTCCCTGACGGCGATGCCGTGGGTCATCATCCTCGCCTTGAACTCGGGCGCATCCATCCCGATGGGTTCCAGCGAATTGAAGTAGAAGAACGAGTCGGACACATCCCCTGCAGGGAATCCGACGGCTTTGAGGGCGGCGTTCATCGCCTCCGACTCCTCGGCCATCACGCCTGCGGCGTGGTCGACGTAGGACTGGCAGTCCCTCAGAAGAGCGATGGCGACGGCCTGCTCGATCTGACCCACGTTCCAGGTCATGCGCACCTTGTCCATGCTCTCCGCGATCCCGGGGCTCGCCATTCCGAACCCGATCCTTATGCCGGGTATGGCGAAGGACTTGGTCAGCGAGGAGGCTACGACCAGATTGTTGAAGCGGGAGACCATGCCGGACAGGGTGTTGTCCACGAAACCGGGGACCAGCTCCAGGAGGGTCTCGTCCAGGAACACCAGGACGCCCATGTCCTCGCACTCCCTCACGATGCGGACGAGCTTGTCCTTGGGCTCTATGCGCCCGGTGGGGTTGTTGGGATTGCAGATATAGACCGCCTTCGCTCCCGGGGCCTTCTCCAGAAGACGATCCGCATCGATGCGGAAATCATCCTCGGGCAGCAGATCGAGGTAATCGATCTCGGCACCGACGATCCTGCACTGCTGCGTGTACTCGGCGAAGCTCGGACGGGGGATGACGACGCGGTCGCCCCTGTTGAAGAACGCGTTGGGGACGTTCCTGATAATATCCGACGAGCCCGCGCCGACGATGATGCACTCCTCGCCGACGTTGAACGTCTTGGAGATCACATCCTTAAGCTCCGCACAGGAGTCGTCGGGGTAGTGCCCGACACCATCCAGAGCGGTCTGGACGATCTCCGCCAGACACTCGGGCGGCCCGAAGGGGTTGAGATTGTGACTGTAGTCCTCTATGCCAGCGGTCCTCCAGGCCTGTCCGCCGTGGACCGTCTTGGGCAGTCCGAGGAGCTCCTCCCTCGGGGTTATCCGTCCCTTCATGCCTTCCAATACGGTCTATCGGCTATAAAGAGACGTGCCAGAATGCCGACTGATTCCGAGCTGGCCGATGACCGGCGGCCGCGCCTCGATACGTCATAGACGACCTATCAATCCGGTCATGTAGATCGGGAGATAGACGATCCCGTCCTCCTCCCTCAGGTTCTTCCCGGATATCACGACCCCGCGATGCACATCGTTGCCGTGCTTCTCGATGAAGGCATCCAGGGATGCATGGCAGGATACGGAGGAGGATTTGACCTCTATCGGACAGACCTTCTTCCCCGAGGGGATGACGAAATCGATCTCGTACTTATGTTTGGAATCATTCTTGGGGAATGTGTGGTAGAACAGCCCGTATTCTGCCGCCTTCAGACCCTGTGCCACCGCATTCTCGTACACGTAGCCGAGATTGGCAGGGAGCCTTCCCCTCACCAGGGATCCGTAGATCGTATTGTCGGAGAACTCCCTGTCATAGAAGCACAACGTGACGAACAGTCCCGTATCCTCGAGGAACAGCTTGAAGAACTCCTGATCCTGCGTCATCGGAAGCCCCACGCGCGGATCGTTCACGTGCATGCTCCGTTGAACGGTCTGGGAATCCACCATCTCCGAGATGCGTTTGATCTCCGCCTTCATGGCTTTCCCCTTGATCCTGAAACGCATGCTCTGACGGGAGAGCTCGGAAGGAATGGATCTGAAGTACATCCCGAGGAAACCGGTGGGATCGATCTTGTAGAAATCATCTATGGGTCTGTAGAAAAATAAAATTCAAGATTATTCCCTCGGCATGATCGTGTAGTTCCAATCCCCCCTCCATTCAGAGGGGATGATATTGATGGTTTCGAA
>LVVU01000092.1 GCA_006954465.1 Candidatus Methanoprimaticola hominis | reverse complement strand
GCTCGGATTCGTATCCAAGCACAGAATAGACCTTCACGACAAAGGACTGCGAATCGGACGTGTATCCGGTCTTGGAGACGGTCACGGTGATGTTGTACGATCCCTTCACCGTCGGAGTTCCGCTGATCTTCCCGTTGGAGACCGACAGCCAATCCGCTCCCGTCACGGTCACTGTGAATCCGCTGACGTTGGCGGTCGGGGTGTACGACCACGACTGGCCGACCTTCAGAGATTTGGTGGCGGGTTCGGAGGTTATGGTCAGCTTCGCCTCCTCCCAGACCGCATACAGGATCTTGGACGAATCGTATGGAACGGAGATCGTTCCGCCGGGTTGATAGCCGGGCGTGGTCGCGGAGCTGCTCTCGGCCCATCCCTTGAATACGAATCCCGATCTGGTCGGTTTGGTCGAGGATATGGTGAAGGTCTTCGAACCGCTCGGGGATGCAGCGTTGATGCTGTCGGATTGGGTGGCAGGAGCACCGGTTCCGCCGTTGGCGTTGTAGTGCAGGTATGCGAACCAGTCCTGCGTGGACGTTTCGTCATCCACTACTACGAGGGTATAGGATATCGTGATACGGTCAGGCAATCCCGGAATCCAGAGAAGGACCTCGAAGAAGTACGAACCTTTCACAGTCGGCTCGGCGAAGACGATTCCGGTACCCCTTTCGGTATCATAGGTGACCCAACTCTCCCCGCTGACCGCGGTCATGTACGCGCCGTGGTCCTGAGCTGCCGTGATCGTCATCTTCGATTTCTTGTTGACCGGGATCTCGATGAGACCCCCGTCGGTGATGGCCCCCATATCAACCGGGGCGGACCCCTCCTGGTAGATCGCGTACAGCGTCTTGGAGCCGTTGTACGGTACCGATATTGTGGAGCCGGGCTGATAGCTGGGCGTACTCGCACCGGGGTTCTCGGACCATCCGAGGAAGTGGTATCCCGGTACGGTCGGGACATTCGACGGAATTGTGAACGTGTGGGCGGACGTGGACGAGCCTGTGTAGGTCATGGTCGAGGGTGCTCCGCTTCCGCCTTGGGCATCGAAGTACAGGTAACACGTGTAGCTCCTCTCCTGCCACACGGCGTACAGGGTCTTGGCCGAATCGTATGGAACGGAGATCGTACCGCCGGGCTGATGGCTGGCCGTCGTCGCGGCGCTGTCCTCGGACCATCCCTTGAAGTCGAATCCCGATTTCGTCGGTTTGGCCGAAGAAATGGTGAAGGTCTTCGAACCGCTCGGCGACGCGGCATTGATGCTGTCGGATTGGGTCGATGGCGCTCCGGATCCTCCGTTGGCGTTGTAGTACAGGTACGCGAACCAGTCCTGCTTGCCCTCCTGCCATACCGCATACAGGGTCGTGGTTCCCGGACTGAGCGTGATATTCGCGCCGGATTGGTAGGTGGCCGTTGCCGCGGTGGACGACTTGGACCATCCGAGGAACGCATGTCCGTCGCGCGTGGGCTTGACGGACGAGACATTCGCCGAGTATGTGGACGACGAGGAGGTGTACGTCGCATCGGACGGTGCTCCCGAACCGCCGTTGGCGTCGTAGTGCAGAGTGAACCCGTTGTTCCCTCCGGCGACCACGATGCGGTAGTACTTGGTGTCGGCCGGGCTGGTGGCTTTGATATCCCATGTTCCGTTGGTAGTAGGTGTTCCGGCGATGGTCAGGATACCGAACTGGCCTCCGCTGAGGTTCGTCAGGGTGGTCACGGATCCTCCCGCCGGGGTGGAGAACGTCATACCGGGAACCGTCACGGGATCGGACACCGCTCCGTAGGAGGTGAATTGCCCCACCGGTTGGACTTTCAGGGAATAGTTCGTTCCCGCGGATAGGTTGAACACATAGGGGTCCGAGGATGTCCCGGAACCGGACGATACCCCGTCGGGGAGAGAGGATCCCGAGCTGGTGACCAGGATGCGCTTGGTAGCGGATATCCCGGAACCGTCGTTGGCGGTGCACTTGATGATGGCTTCTCCCGCCGCCTTCCCGGTCACGGTGCATGATGTTCCGTTCGGGCTGATCGTGACGTAGGAGCTGCCTGACTGGACGGACCAGGTGACGCCCTTATTCGTAGCATCGGAAGGGCTGACGGACGCGGAGAGGGTTATCGATGAACCCGCGTTCACGCTGGATGCTCCGGTGATGGAGATCGAGGTGACCGGGACATTCGAAACCGGGATCAGAGAGGTGTTGATCTCCCTCGCTCCATACTTCCAGTTCATGGTAAGGGCCTGGTTGCCCATGGTCCCGCTGAACGTTGTGTTGTGGTTGGAATCGATCGAGACCGAGACTCCTCCATAGGATTGGGTCGTTCCGGTGGAACCGCGGGGCGTGACGCTGACCGTCGGATCGTAGGAAGCCATATTCAGCTTGTAGTAGACAGAAGCTCCCGTCAACACGTACAGGGTCTCGGTATGGTAGTCTCCATAATCGGATACCGAGGCGGGGACAGAATAGAATAAGTAATCCACGGACGACAGAGGGGATGACTGCGTTCCCTGACCTGTCCCTTCGGTGATCTTCAGGGTCGATGTGGTCACGGTGGATAAGGTATCTCCCGTGTCGGGGGAGGAGATCTCGTATCTCAGAGTGTAGGTACCGGCTTTGGCATTGGCCGATGGTTGGATCTTCCAGCTGTTGCCGGATACTTGAGTGCACGTCAATCCGCCGTAACCCTGATTGTAGATGTTCCCCACGGTGGCGGTTATATAAGGCTCGAAGTCCGAGTCGTTGAATTCCGCCAGCTGCGCGGAGGTCATGTAGTTCGAGACGTCTATCGTCACCGACTGTCCGGTGCCCACCGTGATAGTGCCGGAGGCATCCGAATCCTCGGACATCATGATCCCTGCCAGGGCGCACACCGCCAGCAACGCCACGGCGAGCACGGCGGACGCTTTCAGGAGGGGTTTGTAGAGGGTTTCGGGCATCATATCACGCCCATGTAGGACAGGATCGCAAGGATCGCGAACAGGGCGGCGGGTATCCCCGCGGCGTAGAATCCGGTAGCGATCATGGCGATGACGCAGAGTCCCGCGACGACGGCGAAGATCATCCAGAGGCTGAGGCCTTTCTTATTGTCCTTCTCGTCGCCCTGCGAAGGCTCGGAAGCCTCTTTCCAGTGGGCTTTCAGGGTGATGTCGGATGTTATCGGTGTGGAGAAGTCGAACTTCTCGTCGCCGTTGTACCATCCGTCGAAGTCGAATCCCTCCTTGGTGGGATCCTCGGGTGCGGATACGGTCTTGCCGTCTACAACGACGGTTTCCGGAGCGGAGCCTGCTCCTCCGTCCAGATCGAATGAGACGGTATGGGTGATCAGGTCCCATCCGGCGTAGAGCGTGATGTGCTTGGTCACTTCGGAAGTCCAGTCAAAAATCTGGGTGCATTCCTCGTCCGTGAACCATCCGGAGAAGGTATGGCCTTCGTAAACAGGGTCTGCGGGTTTGGCAGGGACGTAATGGGAAGAGGTCCCCTCGATCGTCGGAACGGGGGAACCGCCCTTGGAATCGAATTTTACGATCGGGAATCCGAGGATGTGGTAGAGGTACGTGAGCTTGGTCTCTCCGGGCTTCAGCTCGCCCGTGACCGGATCGGTGTACTGGTTGCGCATCGTCGCCGTGACGACGTAATCGCCCTTCGCGGCGTACTTGTGCTCCACCATCCCGTTGGGGTTGGTCGCGTCCAGGGTCACGGTCACGTGCGGGGAACGGTCGCCGAAGTCCCACTCGACGGTCTCGACCTGGCTGGGGTTCTTGAGCATCATGACGACCTCGTATCCGTACAGATCGAGCTCGCCGTCGTATTTCGGATCGTCCGCGGAGACGGAAGGCATGGACGCCAGAGCGGATAGGATGGCTACGATGGCCACTCCCAGCGCCAGTGCGATGCCTTTGCGGGATGTGTATTCTGTCGCTGTCATGTTATCACTCATTTCACGAATGCGATGATTCCGTCCGCTCCCGGAACGGAGTTGAATCCGATGGCCGAGTAGACGACGACGTTCACATCCTTGGTCGCGGTCTGTCCGGCAGCGGAAGTGGCTGTCAGAGTGACCTTCTCGGATGCGTGAGCGGTGGGGAATGAGACGTGCAGCTTGCCGTCTGAGAACGTGAGTCCGCCGTTGTAGGTGTTGGATCCGACCTGGACGGTGTTGGATGAACCGCCGGTGACCGTGTAAGCCTGGGAAGAGGGGATTCCGGCAGTAGCGACGAGCTTGTCGGGTCCGGTGATGCTCAGGGTGTCCTCGACGGTGTATTGGACATTCTTGACCTGAGTCTGCCCTGCGGCGGACTTCGCGGTTACGGTGACAATCCCGCCTCCAACGGCTGTGGATCCGGAGATGGTCAGCTTCCCGTCCTGGGAGATGGAGATCCCCGATATGACGGTGGTGGACCATGTGATCGCGGTATGCTGTCCGGATATGGAGAAGGCGACCACCTTGGGGGAGTTGCCCTTGTAGGTCAGGATCGTGTCGGGTCCGGTGATTGAGAACTCGGGTTCGTAGTTGATCGTGACCTTCTTGGTGGCGGTCTGGGCGGGACCGTTCGTCGCGGTTCCGGTCAGGGTGACCACGGACTGTCCCGCTGTTGTTCCGGTGTAGGTTCCGGAGACGACTCCGGTCGAGGCGTTGTGGGTGATTCCTGTCGGGAATGACCCGGAGGTCACCGCCCATGTGACTCCGATGTCGGATCCGTTTGTGATGGCGGCGGTGGGATTGATCGCGGTTCCCTTGATCGCGTTGATCGTTTCGGCGGAGCCGCCGACGATCTTGCTGAAGACCGTGAACTCGATGGTGAGGTCCTTGGACTCCCCTTGGGTCGAGGTCGCGGTGAGATTGATGGTGTTCTTCCCCAGCTGGGTGGGGGTTCCTGTGACCTTGTTCCCGCTCAGGGCGAGTCCAGCGGGAAGCGTCGTGCCGGTCTTCACCTTCCAGGAGATGTCCCCGATACCGCCGGTGGCCGTCAGAGTGATGTTCTGGGATGCGCCCTTGATGATCTCGTTGATGCATCCGGTGTGATCGACGGTCATGGAGTTGGTGACGTTGATCCTGATCCACTGGTGGGCGGTCTGGCCGGACTCGGCGTGGACCGCTTCGATGACGAGGTTGTATCTCTTCCCCGCCATGCTCTCGGGGATTCTGGAAATTTGCAGAGTATGGTCCGTGAGGCCCATCGTGGCGATACTGCCCATCTCGTTGATCTTCAGAGTGGTCTCGGTACCGTCTTCCAGATCCTCGGGGAACGTGGCCGTGTAGGTCCACTGGTATCCGGGAGCGATGTTGATCTCATTGACGGCCCCGTATCCCGTGAGGTCCTCTCCGGTGGCCGCATCGGAATCTGTGATTCCGGCAAGGACCATGCCGAGGACCGCAAGCACGGAGAGCATCATGAGAGGCACCGCTTTCCTGTGCGCGGTTGAATTCATGATATTCACCTGATGGTCCGACGTCTCCGGTAGCGCTCGATTCGTTCGGACCTATGAATATCACGGACTCTTAGTATTTCGTAAACAGTGTGTCAAAAAACGTCAAGCTAGGTGACATGCGAGTTGGTGGATTCCGAGTAATAGCTATTACAAACATTACAGACAGCTGTTATTATACGCACAACCCGTCCTTGTCATC
>LVVU01000091.1:10102-10788 GCA_006954465.1 Candidatus Methanoprimaticola hominis | reverse complement strand
GATGACAGGGACGGGTTGTGCGTATAATAACAGCTGTCTGTAATGTTTGTAATAGCTATTACTCGGAATCCACCAACTCGCATGTCACCTAGCTTGTATGCCGATCATTATGCAGACGATCAGCATGGCCACCTGGACGGTGACCGATACGTTCCCCCAGATCCTCAGGACCGCGTACTCCGTCACGGCGAGGGATACCACGGCTCCGGATACGGTGGTCGCGATCGCCCTCACCGATGTTCCCAGCGAGAGGCAGACGGCGAGGACGATCAGCAGCGCCGCTATGACGAAGAGTATGGCGTTCCAGAAGCCGGATTCCGTCGAGTCCATGAACTCCTTGTAGAACACCCCGGCACCGCCGATGCTCACGGTCGCGAAATCCACGCTGTCCACCACACCTTCGACGGTCTCGATGGTCTGGATGGACCTTATCGACATGGGCGATTCGCAGGTGAAGGCATCGATCCGGAGATGCGTTACGACGATGCTCCTATCCGACAGCATCTCGTAGCCGATCAGGCCCAGGGATTCGTTCAGGCCGTAGTCTATGTAAGGTCCGCAGGATTCGGCGATCTCCTGATAGGTGAATCCGGCGGCGAGGAGCTTCAGGATGATGCGATCGAAGGCGATCCCGTATGTCCCGTCGATGGATCCGAGACGCTTCGATACGTCTGATATCAGCGTTC
>LVVU01000091.1:0-10096 GCA_006954465.1 Candidatus Methanoprimaticola hominis | reverse complement strand
TCGGATGGATCGTAGTCGCCTCTGAGCGAGGCCCAGGTCATGACCGTCGTAGTGCGGGATATGTTGTCCTTATCGGAATCCGAGATCGATGCCGCCAAGGATCCCATCTGCGATGCGGCATCGTCGGTCCTCCAATCGAGCCTGTTCAGTCCCCTCTCCCGGTCGTAGACGATGTCCCCTACAGGGGAATCGAATCCGGCGATTATGCGCAGAGGATGCAGGATTCCGCCGTCGGAATTGTCCTTCAGGATATCCAATCCTATCTTCGACTCGCCAGTCGCCATGGATTCGGACATGTCGTACCGCGTATCCCCGTTCATATCCGTATCCGTAAGATATCCGGCGCCGCATGCGACCAGGCACAGCGAGACGATCAGAACGGCCTTGCCGTGGTTCGATGTGATCCTGGAGATGGAGCCCATGAGGTCTCCGAAGCCGTCCTCCGCGCGGTCGTTGATCCTTCTGATGAATGCGGGCTTCAGTCCGCGATCCGGATCCACCGACCAGAAGAGTTCGTTGCGGGTGATGTTCATCAGCGACGCGGGAACCGTGAGGGACGACAGCATGACCAGGGCGGTCCCTGCGGACATGCATGCCCCGAACGCTGCGAACACGCCATCGCCGAACAGGAACAGGGTTATCGTGCAGACGAGCAGGCAGATCGAGGTCGACAGTATCGGTCTGCCGGTGATCCTTACGGTCTCCTTCAGAGCGGTGCCCCTGTCCCTGCAGGACATGAGCTCCGACCTGTAGACGGATATCATGTAGATGCAGTGCACGAAGCTCATGGCCAGCACGCCTATCAGGACAAGGATCCCGGAGATGAAGGAGACCCCGATCATGGATCCGAAGCCGAACATGGTCGCCATCGTCAGAACGGACGGCGGAACGATGGATGCGGCGACGATCAGAGTGGTCACGGCCGATCCGAAGAAGAGTCCCGTGAGGATGAGCGTGAGGATGATGACCACGGCCGCCGCGAAGATCGCGGTGGCGACGGTCTCGGAGGACAGGTCCTCGACGACCGCGTTGTTGCCGGTGACGTACACATCGAACAGCGCCTTCTCCTCGTAGAGCTCGTAGATGAAGTCGTCCGTGAATTGGGAGACGGAGTCCCTCAAGGCGCCGGTGTCCGACGCTATGTCCGAGTCTGATTGGAATTGATTGTAGACGAGGCCGAGGAGGATCGCTCCTTCTGAAGGGCCTCCGTACGTTCTGATCCCGACGAGGCCGTCTGAGACGTCCAGCTTCTTGAGCCAGTCCTTGTCCGTCAGGAATCTGGTCCTCAGATAGTCCGTGTAGCTCGGGATCCCGGATTCCTCGTCGCCCTGGAGCTGCCTGTATCCGTCCCTGGAGCCGTAGCTCACCAGGATCAGCGGGATCCTGGTCTGGTCGATGTCCGCCTCGTCGAAGTACGCCGACATCTTCCTGTCGGCATCCGATGATTCCAGGCCTCCGAGGTCGGACATATCGTATCCCAGCGAATCCATGGATCTGACCGCTGGCGGGATGAGTATCAGAACCGCCACTATCCAGATGGCGATGATGATCTTCCCGCGGCGGGATATCGAATCCGACAGATCGGCGAACACGGGATATGGGAAACGAAGTGCATATATGATAATTCACGGGGCCGTCCGTCCCGGGATAAGCCTAAATGAGTGTTCGCGCTTAGGAATCTGTATGCCCTCGAAGAAGCTCATAGCGATAGTGTTGGTGGCCCTGCTGGCCGTAGGCATGGGCTTCGTCGTCACATGGGGGTATGTCCACAAGGATGCCGACGGGTACTACGATTGGGATATCGAGTACTCGAAGTCCTTCGAGACCGAGGACGGGAAGACGATGCTCTCATCCGCCGGCAAGACGTTCGCAATAGTGGATGTCGTCGTGAAGAACGAATCGTACGAACCGGGCATATCGACCTCCCTCGTGACCCTGGTATGGGAGCTCACGCTGGACCGCATGAAGCACGAGCCCGGTGTACACCGCGT
The DNA here is from genome assembly GCA_006954465.1 of Candidatus Methanoprimaticola hominis. Classification (GTDB taxonomy): domain Archaea; phylum Thermoplasmatota; class Thermoplasmata; order Methanomassiliicoccales; family Methanomethylophilaceae; genus Methanoprimaticola; species Methanoprimaticola hominis. The sequence goes on along the minus strand of LVVU01000091.1, from coordinate 8,105 downwards.
TGTATCCGGGTTATCCCGACGGGATCACGATCAACGAGGGCCGTACCTGGGGATACACGGTGGTGTTCGAGGTATCGGACGAGTCCGTCGATAAGAGGGATGCCGATGTCACGTACAGGTACGTGTCTCTGAGCGACAAGCTGGATATGAGATACGATCCCGATCTGAGGCTCAAGATCTACGGGGAGAGTTGACATCCGAGCATATGTGCGGTATCTTCTTCGAACCACATACGACCTCCCTGGGTATTCCATCTTCGATGCTGGCAGGTTTGGATGTGCTAATCGGACAATGGAGTCTGCAACAGGGTTGCAGATAATATGCCGAGGCTGATGTGGAGATCTCTCTATCAATCCATGAATCAAGGACTATATCCATTATCGAACTCGCTTTCTAAATCTGTCGAATAATCCCCGTTTCTTGGGAAAGAGCTTTTTGTTGGATAGTGTCGTTTGTATTATTCTGGAATTAGGAGCATCCGTTTCGAAGCAGGATGTCAATATCACCAATTCCATCGACAGATCGTACGCTTCTTCGGCGTCTTCAGGGGATATGTTGTCGCGTATCATGGAGGGATAAGCTGCTTGTGTCGCATAGGATGTGAGTATCGATGCGATTTCAAGCGCTCTCTGCTTGCCCTCAAAATCTGGAAAGCTGTTGACAAGGACCTTCTGGTCGTGGGTCCAGCCAACGTCTATTCCTAGGAGCAATAGGCGTGCCTTCATTATCTTCTCGGCATAACGTGCCGCAAGCATGCATCCGTTGCCATAGTAGGAAAACTCGGTAAGACGGATGTATTCCAGTAGTTCGTAGTCCTCCTCAGCAGCTTTGTAATAGTCAGAAGCCAGTCCTCTTGCCATCGATGAGTCGTCAGGCTTCATAAGCAATCACTCCCGTACGGACGATCTCGCTCGCAAAGGAATATCTGTTGTCTTTGTTCGCATCGAATTCGGACGGTGTCAGCACCAGTACGTCCAATGGCATCATGAAATCGGTCGTTTGACTGTGGATGGCGGCTGCGCGTTTCGCACCTTTAAGGGTTGTGTCCATAACCACCAGTATGTCTAGATCGCTATGGTCTCCCGCTTCGTGACGCGCCACCGATCCGAAAACGATGATCAGTTCGGGGGAAAAGACATCGATGATCCTCTCAATGACCTCATCTGCCATTTTGTAGTCGAACATCCGGAAACCCCTATTTTGGATGGTATTCTGTCGTATATATGTTCGTTATACGGTATGGGAATGCCCGTTGGGCGTCAGACAATACGGACCGATATGGATGCATGCAAACGAGATGTATCGTTTCCACACACTTGTCATCAGAGTATATCCACGAACGCCAGCTTCTCGTCCTTCGGACAGTCCACGTTCTTCCCCATGCGGACCACGGTGCACTTGCTGCCGTCCGTCTTACCGATCGGGTGGCACAGCAGCCAGTTCACGCATCCGATGTTGTCGCACTTGGATTCCGTGAACGTTATCGTGACCCCTTCCAGGAGCCCCTTCTTCGGCAGGATCGCCGGAGAGGAGACCTTCTCCACCTCCACGGCCACGACCTTCCCCTCCTCGTCCATCCCGGGGCAGTCGTGCTCCTGCTTCCTGACATCCACTATCTTGTAGCGGGCTCCGGTCTCGAGGTTGTTGCACACCCCGTTCAGCTTGCAGCCCTCGCATTCGTCCAGCGGTCCCATGTAGTAGAACTCGGATCCGCTGTCGACGATCCCCTTGCATACCAGTGTGATTGCCATCAGATCACCCCCGTGGCTTCCGCGACCTTCTCCGCCACTTCCTCGGTTATCCCGTTGTCCCCCAGGATGGTGAACCTGTCCGATCTTATCTCGGTGGCGTGGGCCATGGCGTAGATCATCTCCTCCCTGGGGATCCCCAGCTGCTGGGCGGTGGTCGGTGCGCCTATATCGGACAGCGCATCGCGGATCTGCTCCCAGTCGCCACCGTGGAGGTACATCGTCATGATGGACGCGACCCCGCACTGCTCCCCGTGGAGCGCCCTTCCCTGGCATCTCAGGTCGAGCATGTGGGAGATCATGTGCTCCGCGCCGCTGGTCGGTCTGGAGCTGCCGGCGATGATCATGGAGATGCCGGACATGATGATCGGCTTGATCGCCATCCAGACGCTCTCCTCCATCCCGGGCTTGATCAGCTTCGAGTTGTCGACTATGCTCTCGGCAGCGTACATGGAGAACGAGTAGGCGGAACGGCTGAACGACTCCCCTTTGAGCCTCCTGGCGAAATCCCAGTCCTTCACGGCCGTGAGATTGGAGATGACGTCCGCGCATCCGGATGCGAGGAGCCTGTACGGCGCCTCGACGATGACGCTCGTGTCCGCGATGACACCCATCGGGGAAGCCGATTCAATGGACCTCGAACCGTCCGCGGATTTCATCGAAGCGCGGTTCGACGCGATCCCGTCATGGGATGCGGAGGTCGGGATCCTCAGCTCGTTGGAGACGATCTTGGCGAGATCGATCTTGCTCCCTCCGCCCACGGCGAGTATGAATGAGGATCCGAACTCCCTCGCCTGCTCGGCGGCCAGCTCGGCATTCTCGATGGTCGCATCGCCGACCATGCAGACGTCCATGTCGTATCCTTCCATCAGGTCCTTCACGCGGCTCCCCGCGACCTTCGCGGTCTTCCCGCCGGTGATGATCGTCCCGGCACCCGCGAAGTGCAGCCCTTCGCAGATGTCGCGGACGTCGTCGATGACGCCGTGCCCCGCGACGACATCCCTGGGCATCTCGATGGCCTTGACCTTCTGGAACTCCATGTTATCCCTTCCTGTATGGAAACGGATTATTAAGCCGATATCGATACCTGGGCATGCGCAAGGCCCTCATACTCTGCGGGAGCGCCCGCATGAACGGTGTCACCGATTCCATGTGCAAGGCGGCCGCGAAGGAGCTGGAGGCCCTTGGTTACGATCCTCTTGTCATCACGGTGACAGACGACGTGTCCCACTGCCGCAACTGCGGACTGTGCAAGGACGGCCAATGCGCCATCGACGATGCCATGACCCCGATCTACGCTGCATTCTCGGAGGCGGACCTACTCGTTCTCGCGACGCCGATCCACTTCAGCGGACCCTCGTCCCTGATAAAGGCGGCGATCGACAGGTTCCAGCCCTACTGGTTCGACAGGGGATCCCCCCATCCGTCCATGGTCATGGGCCTGATGTGCGGCGGCAGCGAGAAGCCCGAGTTCCGTCCCACGGTATCTGTGTTCAGAGCGTTCTCCGCCATGCTCGGGATGAGATGGCTGGGTCACCTGGAGATATCGGGTACCGACGAGATGTTCGACGGCGATATCGATGGGAAGGTCGCCTCGTTCATCGCTGAGACGATGGACGCAGCGGAGCGATGACGTCCTTGAATCCGTATCCCTCGACGACGGAGGGATCGGAGACGAACGGCACCGTGGATGGGAACTGGTCTGCAATCCACGTCCAATCCCCGTCGGTGACCGTCCCGTCCATGTCCAGGACGCACATCCTGTAGAATCCCAGCGATTCCAGCCTCATCAGGGCCTCGCGGACCCCTGCGACCCTCCAATCCCCGCGGAGGACGCCTCCTTTCGACACGATCGCCGCAGGTATCACGCTGTCCGATACGGATACGATGTCCTTCGCATCCTCCTCGCCGGAGATCAGGTGCATGGGGGCGATGACCAGATCGGCGGTTGTGTTGAACGCGTCCATGAGGTCGTCCGCATCCCGGATGCAGGTCATGAACCAGATGTCGGAGCCGCGTATCCTCATCCCCTTTACCACGCCCTCTCTGAATTCGCCGGAGCGGAGGCTGTCCATATCCGCTACAACGGCCGTCCCTCTGGAATCCCCGCGGGGGAGGAGGCCGGTGATCTCCTGGAACGGGACGTCCCCTTCGCGGGCGGGGAGGACGGCCCCTTCATCGGGCACGGATGCGAGGAGCTTATCGTCGCGGCGTTCGGCGAAGACGGCCGGGATCATCATGCCACGGGGACCATCCTCATGTCTGATGAACGTAACGGTTCTTACTTCCGGGGCTCCGGAGGGCACGGTATAAAAAGTCGGGATGACGGTCAGACTCTTCGAGGAAAGATGACTCAGAAATTCGTCTGTCAGAAATGCGGCACTGCCGTCGAGCTCCTGTACAAGGGAGGATGCAACCCCTCCTGCTGCGGACAGCCCATGGCGGCAGCCGAGGCCAAGACCGCCGACCCCTCCGCGGAGAAGCACGTCCCGTACATCATCAGGGACGGATCCAACGTCAAGGTCGTCGTCGGCAAGGAGGCCGCCCACCCCATGGTCGAGGACCACTACATCGTGTACATCGAGATCTGCGCCGACGGCGTCCTCATGAGGAAGTACCTGAAGCCCGGAGACTCTCCCGAGGCATGTTTCGTCACCGATGCCGAGAACATCGTCGCCTGGGAGTTCTGCAACAAGCACGGACTCTGGAAATCCAACCAGTGAACCTGGACGGCCTCCTCGGAGGGGCCGTCGTCCAAACCCCCGGGGACGATCCGCCGTCCTCCGGGGCGTTTTCTGTTCCAGTTTATATACCCCATTCGGGATGACCGTTCCAATCTGAAGGTGGATATCATGTCCAAGAGGGTCATTGAGACGTCCGGAGACGATGCCAAGGCGACAGCCAGGCATGCCAAGATCGCGAAAGAGAAGGAGCAGGCCGAGGAGGAGGAGAAGAACCGCGCCTCCAACGAGTACTGGAAGGTCCGCCGCGCCAACGAGAAGCGCAAGGAGGAGATTAAAAAGCTCCCGAAGGAGGAACAGGCCGAGGCCAAGAAGAAGCTCCGTGAGGATGTCAAGAAGAACAAGGAGATGTACCGCAGGGAGAAGAAGAAGGCCCGCGAGGAGGAGCGCGAGCAGAGGAAGGCCGAGAAGGCCGAGGCCAAGAAGTTCAAGGCCGTCGCCGTCGCCTCCGAGAAGGTGGAGGAGGCCAAGGAGATGGCCGAGGAGGCTTCCGAGGCTCTCGTCGAGGAACCCGTCGCCGACGCCCCCGTCGAGACCCCCGCAGAGGAGGCAGTCGACGCTCCCGCTTCCGAGGAGGCTCCTGCAGAGGAGTCCTCCGAGAAGAAAGAATGAGTCCTTCCGGACATAGAAACTACATATACAGCCCCGGGCGGCCAGGCCCGGGCATCCATTCATCCAGGGTCCGAGGGCCAGGTTTTAAGTAGGGGGGTCCATGCCCTCCCGTGGTCAAAGGTACGACGGATACCCCTGAACAAAGGCTCAGACGCGCGGCATCGATGGATGCCGACGATGTGCTGAAAGAATACGACAGCAGGCTCGAGGGCCATTTCAACGAAGAACTCACTACGTCCCGTATCAAATACGGGAAGAATACGGTAACGAACCACAACAAGCACCAGGTGCTTAAGAGGCTGTACCGTGCTTTCGTCAATTATTTCATCATAATCCTAGCGATCATTGACATCCTGTGGATGGTCCTGGATCCGGACATAATCTACTTCGTAATCCTCACCACCCTGATCCTGGTCAGCGGTACGGTGACTTTCATCCAGGAGACCCGCAGCAGCAAAGCCGCGGCTCAACTGGTGAGCATGGTGACCACGATCATAACCGTAGTCCGCGAGGACTCGGAGATGGAGGTCGACTCCAGGGAGATCGTGGTCGGAGACATAGTCATCCTCGACACCGGGGACATGATCCCGGCGGATGTCAGGATAATCAAGTCGAACCACCTCAAGGTGGATCAGTCCGCGTTGACCGGCGAGTCCAACCCTGTGAGCAAGCACAGCACCCCCGTGGACTGCCACGGGAACGTTCTTTCATGCGACAACATGGCCTTCATGGGCACCAACGTGGTCGGTGGTTCCGCCGTCGCCGTGGTGGTGGCCGTCGGAGACGACACGGTGTTCGGCGGAATGGCCGAATCCCTCAGCAAGAAGAAGCCCTCCACAACTTACGACAAGGGCTCCAAAGCGATTACGAAGCTCCTCGTCAGGATCATGCTCCTGATGGTTCCCCCAGTGTTCCTCATCATGGTCTACAAGGGCTATGTCGAGGGGACCGAGGGGTACTTCATCGAGGCCGTCAAGTACGCTCTGACATTGGCCATAGGTCTGATGCCGGAGATGCTGGCGACCATCGTCTCCACCAACCTGGCCAAGGGCGCCATCGACATGTCGAAGAAGAAGGTCATCGTCAAGGACGTGACCGCCATCCAGAACTTCGGCGCCATGGACGTCCTCTGCTCCGACAAGACCGGGACCCTAACCCAGAACCGCATCTCGGTCAAGGACTGCAGCGACCTGTACGGCAACTCCAGCCACACGGTGGAGCTGTACTCGGCTCTCAACGCCAAGAACCTCAGGTCCGCCACCAATCAGATCGACTGGGCCCTGCAGGAGTACGCCGACGAGTTCCTCGATTCCGAGGAGGTCGAGGCGTACCAGTCCGTGGGCGACGTCCCCTTCGACTTCGACAGGAGGAGGGCGACCGTCGTCGTCGGTCGCGGGGACGATGTCGACATCATGATCACCAAGGGTGCGATCCCCGAGATGCTCGGCATCTCCTCCGCATACCTCGATGAGAACCGCGAGATCCAGCCCCTCGACGAGAAGAAGATCAACGAGATCATGGGAATGATCGAGTGGTACAGCGCCAAGGGCATGCGTGTTCTCGGAGTCGCATACAAGTACCTCCCCTCCGGAAGGACTGAATTCACCTCCGAGGACGAGTTCGACATGATCATGTGCGGGTACGTGGTGTTCACGGATCCCGTCAAGCCCTCGGCCAAGGCCGCAATCGCGGAAATGGCCGACTACGGCATAGATGTCAAGATCCTCACCGGGGACAACGAGTATGTCACCAGGCACGTCTGCGAGCAGATCGGCATCGACGTGGAGGAGGTCCTCACCGGGGACGTCGTCGACGAGATGTCCGACGACGAGCTCCAGGAGGCCGTGGAGAGGATCCACGTGTTCACCAGCCTGACCCCGGACAACAAGTCCCGCGTGGTCGTGGCCCTCAAGGCCAACGGTCACACCGTGGGATTGATGGGAGACGGAATCAACGACGTCCTCGCCATGAGGAACGCCGATGTGAGCATATCCGTCGACACCGGAACCGATATCGCCAAGGAGACCGCCAGCATGATCCTCCTGGAGAAGGACCTCAACGTCCTGAAGACCGGAGCGATCGAGGGAAGGAAGGTCTACGTCAACTCGATCAAGTACGTGAAGATGATCGGTTCGATCAACTTCGGATACATGTTCTCGCTCGTTCTGGGCTCGCTGCTGTTCAACTTCGAGCCTATGGGCGCCATCATGATCCTGATCTTCAACCTGATCAACGACTTCGCCTGCCTGTTCACCCCGTGGGATATCGTGGAGGACGAGTTCGTCCGCGAGCCCAGGAAATGGGATCCGGTGAATCTGAAGGCCGTCATGGTCCGCTACGGACCCATGTGCGTGGTCACCGATATCATGTCGTGGATGTTCTTCATATTCGTCGTGCTCAACGGGGTGTCCGTGGAGATGGTCGGCGTGCCCGGCTTCACCGACGGAACCCACACAGCCGCCGAGGCGGTCCTGAGCGGCGTCAGGCTGGAGAACTACGAATGCCTGGTGCCCGTGGCGATCCTGTTCCAGTCGCTGTGGTGCATCGAGCAGTACTGGATGCAGGTCTGGTCCATCCACATCGTGAGGACCAACAAGCTGCCGTTCTTCCAGACGTGCTCCGCGAAGATCCTGGTGGTCACCACCATCGTCGCACTGGCGGTGGGAACCCTCCTGCCCTTCTCCGGAGGCCTCTGGGAGGCCATCTCCCAGGCCGGCGGCGTCGAACTCATCGGAGTGCCGCTGTACGCCCTGCTGTGGATGCCGTTCATCGGCGCCGTCTACTTCTTCGGCTCCCACCTCATCAAGAGGCACATGCTGAAGACCCAGGGCTTCTTCGCCTGTTGAAACGCGGAGGGCCCCCTCGGGGGCCCCTCCCATTACAGTGTGCCCAGCATGGGGCGAATCTAGTATAACGTTTCTGAAATAACTTAATTAATCTGCAACTACATCTATCTGTACCAACGAAGATGGGTGGTACAGATGGGAAGGCCGAGGAAGAAATC
>LVVU01000090.1 GCA_006954465.1 Candidatus Methanoprimaticola hominis | reverse complement strand
TCAAGAACGAGCAGAACCTGATCGACATGTGCCTGTTCCGCAAGGGCAAGCTCAAGCTGTCGATCTGAATGACCTACCAGCCTCAGACCGTATAGAACCCGTGATTGTAATCCCATCCGATCGCTGTGAACCCGGCATTGCTGCCGTCATCGAACGGCGGGATCCTGCTGAAGTAGGAAACTCCGCCCGGTACGTCCAGTTCGGGGTATCCGTCGTAGAATGACAGTCTATCCGAGATCCTGTCGAAGTCGTCATCCCTCATGACCACGTACGCGCAGAACCAGCCCTGCTTCCCATCGTAGAACTGGCTTCCCGGTTGGATCCTCGACGATCCGAAACGGACTGCGATTTCGATATCCATGCCACTGACTGTATGGATCATCTCGGTATGCACCGTATTCTCGTCTTTCCTGAACCACATCATCATATGAAGGCATCCTTGAGTTAAACGGTTCACGATATGAATGTCGCTTTTCGTTCGATCGTTTCCTGTCGGATGCGAGTCTCCTCATCGACTCGCATTTCTCGTCCATGAGCTTCGCATTCCTTCCGTAGCATTCGGAGCACGCGGGCCTCTCCGCGCTCGCACGGCATGCGTTCCCGCAGATGTAGCAATGTCCATTGGGTTCGGTGTAGCCGAGGTTCATGTACTGCTTCCAGGATTCCAAGCACCTTCCGCAGTACGGATAAGGATGGTCCGAAGGTATGGAGCGTCCGCAGCGGATGCAGTGGCAGATGATCCTCTCCTGAACATCTTCCTCTGCCAGATGGTCCACCGGGATGAACAGCGGCTCCTTCCTGATGATCCTGCGGATGGGCTTGTCTATGTCTTCGATATCCCATTTCCCGTACTGCTTGACGGACAGATTGATCAGACGGACGGCTTCATACAGCAGGTCCTTGAACTCAGTCCTCCCATCCTTCATCCAGGCGATATCTCCAACTCTTCGTTGTTCACCTGGGAGAACTCATAGAGGTTCATGGAGGACATGACCGCCGCCTCTTCGTTGAGTATGAGCTTCGCGTGGAGGTTCTCGACGTATCCGATGTTGCAGTAGGGGAGGGACTTCAGCCAATTCATGGTGTCCCTGTCCAGCTCGGATTTGCCGTAGATCACGGTGAGCTTCACGTCGCGTTTGAGGGCGATCTGGATGGATGCGCGCATCTTCTGGTTTATCTTCAGGAAGGGTGAGATGATGACGAGATGCTTGCGGGCGTTCTCGATGACGGCCGATATCGTCAGGTTCAGCGATTCGGTGGAGAGGATTTCGACCATGTGTGCGCATAATCCGGATGTTATCTAACTGTTTGCGGTGGTGGAGATCGCAGTCTGTCGTGATTCTTGGTATAATTGTGATGTAGCATCCGGCCTAACTAAAGTACTAGATAATCCTACTTATTGTGATTTTTTCACAAATCTTTATCTCAAATGACATCTTACATCATCTCGAAAGGTTCTCGTAAGAGCTTCAGAAACGAGGAGATCAGAGTATGTTATTGGATTTTACCGTGGGTAATTTCGGTCCGTTCAGAGACGATTCAACCCTCAGTATGAATGCTACAAAAATCACAGAGCATCCAGACAATCTGCTCGATTCGAATCTATCCGATGAGGATGTATTGTCCTCAGTCATAGTCTTCGGTCCGAATGCGGCAGGCAAATCGTACATAACAGATGCTATGTACATCCTGAAAAGGATAGTCCAGACAGTAGATGAGAACATATCCGCATCATTGTATGTCCCATACAGATTATCCAAATCATGCAGGGAGTCTCCCGTTCGTATCAGAGTGCGTCTCATAATAGAAGGTCTCCTCTATGATTACAAGGTGGAATACAAGGCGGGCGAGATCACCAGCGAATCACTCTACTACTATCCCAAGAATCGTCCCAAGAGAGTCTTCGTAAGGTCTGGTGAAGACTATACCGGTGCCAAGAAGAGAATCATAGCAATGACTACCTCTGGCAAGACGTACCTGGCGATGGCTTCGGTAGGTGCGGATCCGTTGTGCTCCAAGGTGCGCAATGCCATTTTGTCGGATTTCGTCATGCTTCAATCCGATCTGGGTGCTCTGGTGCAGGAATCATGCAGATTCAGTGATGACAATCCTGAGAGAAAGGCGATGACGGTCAGAGCGCTTGGCACCGCTGATCTAGGTATCAGCGATTTCACTTACAGTGAGAGGCAGATCAAGCTGGTCGACCTCAAGAATAAACTGCCTCCGGATCTCTACGAGTCCGCACGTCGTGAAACCGATACTCTGTCTACCCGGGATATATTCCTCAGACATGACTTCACAGCCCCTGATGTGGACGAGGAAGGCAGGGTATTTCCTATCGAGCTCGAATCCGCGGGTACATCCTGCATGTTCGGTTTGATGGCTCCGTTGATCGATGTTCTGGAGAACGGCAAGGTGTTGATAATGGACGAGCTCGGGGCACACCTCCATCCGATGCTTACTCGCTGGATCGTCAAGCAGTTTTCACGTGAAAACAATCCCAACGGGGCGCAACTCATCGCAAATACACATGACATCGGCCTGATGGACATAGATGAGCTTCTCCGCCGCGATCAGATATGGTTCGTCAACAAGAGTCGCGAGGATGGGGCTTCGGAACTGTACTGTCTATCGGATTTCGATGGTGTCAGGAAGGATACCGATGTGCTCAGGAGATATCTGGATGGCAGATTCGACGCGGTTCCTGCTATCAGACATCGCGGAGTTATCAGATGAGCAATAACAACAGGCGTCATAGGCCCCGTTTCAAGAACAACACGCCCCGTCGCCAATCCAGGATGGTTCTGATCATGGGCGACGGGGAGTCGGAGAGGGTCTATTTCGAGCGTCTCTCCGATCTGTGCGTTTCCGTCGGCATAAAGGCGTGTGCTACAGCGAAGACCGGCCCCGATGTCCTCATCAGGAAGACGAGGGAGTATGCAAAGAAGCACAATCTCGATCCGTTGAATGGGGATATCGTGGCCATAGTCATGGATCTCGATGGTAGGTTCACCAAGGAGCAGATATGTGATATGGACGAGAGATGCAAGGAGTTGGGGTATCGTCTGTTCATTTCGAACCCTTCCTTCGAATCATGGTTGCTGTGTCATTTCCGTATGCCGACACATCCATACACACCCGCTGAACTCGTGGAGGATCTGGATAGGGAGCTGGATGGAGCATATAGCAAGTCGAAGGGATTCGACATAAGCGACAAGATGGTCGATAAAGCCGTGGGGAACGCCAGGAAGCTGTTGTCTGATGAGGCGTGCACTTCTTATGGGTGCTATAGGTGCAATCCAAGCACGATGGTTCATACCCTTGTTGAAGACATCAGAAGAAGGATGTCGAAGCGATCGTCGATCCGACATCCTCGACTCAGACTTCGTCGTTATGATCCCTGTGCCCCTTCCCGTCCCCCGGAGCGAACTCCAGGATGTCCCCTGGCTGGCATTCCAGCGTCTCGCAGATCGCCTCCAGGGTCGAGAACCTGATCCCCTGGACCTTCCCGGTCTTAATCTTCGACAGGTTGACGTAGGATATCCCCACGTTCTCGGCCAGCTCCTTCAGACTCATCTTCCTGTCCGCCATGATGCGGTCGAGACGCAGGATTATCGCCATGCTATCACAGGAAGTCGTCCGATTCCGTCTGCAGGGCGGTGCCGTAGTCGAAGATCAGATAGAACAGGTAGCAGACGATTCCGCTCACCAGCATGTGCAGCGGGACGTCGAACAGGTAGAGCTTCGGATCGAGCGTCAGCGTAAGCAGGACCTGTGCCAGGATGATCACCGCGAACGATGCCAGCAGCGCGACCGCGATCTCCTTTATCCTCATCACGTTCTCGGGGATGAACGGGCTCTCGCTCTCCGATATCGACCTCAGCAGATGGTACCCCGTCACGAGGCACCAGAAGCAGGCGGCCATGGCGATGGTGCTGCACAGCCCGTAGATCACCGTCCCGCGGTTGTCCATCGGCTCTATGGTGAACCGGTAGTCCGCGAGCGATATCGCCGTCTCGATGCAGCATCCTATGAGGATCAGCGCCGCTACGACGATCACCGGAATTATCGCCCAGGACCCGATCCTGCACATCCTTCTGAGCTTCGGAAGATTCTCCCCTTTCTCCATGAACTCATCACGAGCACGGCCTCCCTCATATTAATGGGTTCTGCAGGATTCATTCGGATAAGATAATGATTTATCGTGAAACATTAAACATTTATATCCGTGAGATAATGCAGTAGCATCGGGAAGAACCGACGGAGGAAGCAACATGTCCTACAACACGGGGTTCCGCACGCTGAGGCTCAGACGCCGGGACCTGGAGAAGCTGCAAGAGGAAGGCAGGAAGCCGGAGATCGAGATGGTGGGTCTGCTGTACGCGGACGAGGATGTGACGCCCGATCTCATCGAGGCCACCGTATCCAAGGCGAAGATCTACGGAAGGATCATCGCCCTCCCCGGCGTCAAGCAGGCGATCCTGTCGAGGGATGCCAGCATCTGATCGTCCACGACGGGGCGGATCCGAGCGTCCGACCCCGTCGGTCACCGTTCCAATCCCGGAACGGATCGAAGTTTCTGCATATTTTGCAAAGAATCTATATCTCTATATGAGTTTCTGACATTCATGAGCGAAGTTCAACGGACGATTTATCTGGACAGGCTCTGGTCAGGGAGGGATCGCACCGATGTGGTGAAGGTCATCACCGGCATGAGGAGATCCGGCAAGACGGTCCTGATGCGCCAGTTCATGCAGAGGCTCATCGATTCGGGCGTCCCCGAGGGGAACATCGTCTACATGAACTTCGAGTCCCGCGAGTGGCAGGATATCACTGATCACGGTCTCCTCCTCGATGAGATATCATCGAGGGGCATCCAAGGCAGGATGTACGTCTTCCTGGACGAGGTCCAGAGGGTGGATTCCTGGGAGAAGGCCGTCAACTCCCTCCAGGTCGATGCGGATGCGGACATATACATCACGGGATCCAATGCGTTCCTTCTCTCATCCGAGCTATCCACATACATATCCGGCAGATATGCGGAGCTGAAGGTGCTGCCTCTCTCGTTCTCCGAGTTCCTCGAGCTGCATCCCGGGGACAGGGAGACGAGGTTCAGGCAGTATCTCCGCACAGGCTCCCTCCCGATCGTCGATCCGGACGGTGACGAGCAGTTCGAGCAGGATCTGCTCATGGGCGTGTTCAACACGGTCCTGATGAAGGACGTCCTCGGACACGACGGCAGCACGAACGCGTCCGTTCTGGGCGATGTCTCCCGCTTCCTGTATTCCAATGTCGGGAACATCACCAGCTGCAATTCCATAGCCGAGGCCATCGGGACGGACAACAGGCAGGTCCGCAGGTATCTGGACGGGCTCAGGAACGCGTTCCTGATCTACAAAGCGGAGAGATACGACATACGCGGCAAGAAGCTGCTGGACACGCTGGAGAAATACTACGTCTCAGACACCGGCATGAGGAATGCTGTCCTGGGCATATCCTCCAGAGAGGACATAAGCCGCCTCGTGGAGAACGTGGTGTATCTGGAACTCATCCGCAGAGGATACGAGGTAGCAGTCGGGAAGTACGGGGACACGGAGGTGGATTTCACCGCCCGCAAGGGGGATGACATCGAATACTACCAGGTCACCCTGTCGATGATGTCCGAAACCACAT
>LVVU01000089.1 GCA_006954465.1 Candidatus Methanoprimaticola hominis | reverse complement strand
GCATAATGATTGCAATCATGCAGTCGGATGATGCGATGAGGATCCTCCATCCATCCTGTCATCCCTGATGCTTCCCTGGCATCAGACGAGAACGGATACAGCCTACGTCGAACGCGATGTCGGCACTTCATTCATGACAGGCTCCCGGCGATGATATCCGCTCGTGGACGAACGATGAGGGTGTGTTGATAGTCGGGATAAGAGAGTTCCTATCCGACGAGAGCCTGGTACAGTGATTCGTATCGCCATAGCATCGTAATGAGAAATAACTGCAACTTGCAGTAGATTCTCATCAGAACATGGATGCGTCCGGTCGTCTGTCCGCTCGGAACGACAAATCACGAATTGGTGCCCCCTCCGGAGAGGGGGCCTGGTTTTTCTGGATCAATCGAGGGCGACGGAACCCGCGACGCGGAGCTTCCCGCCTTCGAGATACATTATGGTGGCGACGTCGCCGGGCTTGTGGATGATATCGGATTCGAGCTCGAAGACGACCTTGGCCTTCCTGAAGTCCGCTCCGTCGTCGACGGAGGCGATCCTGCAGGGGACCATCTGCATCCAATGGCCTATATGGACGACCATGCCCTCCTTGAGAGGGGACGGCCAGTACTTGACGAGGGAGACCTCCCCCTCGACGCGGCGGGACATCTTCACGGACTGGTCGGTCGTGACGACGAATCCCCTGTCCAGCTCATCGGATTCGATCCCGCGGAGGGCGAGACCGACGTGGTCCCCCTTCACGGCGTCGTCGGCATCCAGGTCGTGCTTCTGGATGGATTTGAGGATGACCTCGCGGTTGATGGGGAGGACCTTCATCTTATCGTGCTTCCTGAACCATCCGTCGATGACGGAACCGAGGACGACGGTTCCGACGCCCTTGACGTTGAAGTGGCTGTCCACAGGGCAGGATCCGCAGGTGCCGTCGCCGGGCTGCCTTCCCTCGGCCTTGGCGAGGGCGATGAGCTCCTCCCTCAGCTTGATGGGGTCCTCATCCCTGTACTCGTAGTTCTCCAGGCACGTTCCGGCCAGGAGGGGCTTCAGCTGCTCGGGCTGGATGTAGTTCCTGAGGACGATCCATCCCTGCTTGATGCCGAGGCTGTCGGTCATGACGATGGTCTCGCCGAGGAACGAATCGATCTTGTCCACCACGAGGATGGCGAACTCGGACATGGCGACCGAGTAGAACAGGGAGGACAGCTTCTCGGGGTACTTCGAGGGCTCGATGAGCGTGAACGAGTCGGTTCCCGATTTATGGTCGTAGAAGGTCATGTCGGTGACGGTTCCCTTCTTGCCGACCTTGCCGGCGAAGTCCTTGGCGCCGAGAACGGCTATGTTGAGGTTTCCCATTCAGATCTCTCCGTCGTCGAGCAGCCTCACTCCGGCCTTCTCCAGGATCTCGACCGCCTTGGGCGTGTCGTCGACGCGGATGAACAGGATGCCTCCGGCCATGCCGGAGTAGTAGTAGCCGTATTCGATGTTGATGCCGTTCTTCCCGAGGACCTCGGCGGCCTGGAAGAAGGAATCCGGAGCATCCTGGACGGAGATCGCTATGATGTCCGTCTTGCGGACGATAATCCCCTTCTCCTTGAGCTTCTCGTACGAGTGGTCCGGATCCTCGACTATCGCTCTGAGGATACCGAATTCGGCGGATTCCGCCAGGTTGAACGCCCTGACCTTCACGCCGGTGTCCTTGATGATCCTGTTGATCGTCGCGAGACGGCCGGGCTCGTTGTTGACGAAGATCGAGAGCTGCGTGATTATCTTGTCGTCTATCATTTCAGATCCTCCTCGTATCGATGACCCTCTTGGCCTTGCCCTCGAATCTCGGGAGCTCGCCGGGGCCCTTCAACTCCACCTTGACATAGATGTTGAGGTACTTCTTCAGTTCGCTCTCGATCCTGGCCTTCAGGAGCTGCATGTCCTCCACCTTGTCGCTGAAGGACTCCTCGTTGATCTCGACCTGCACTGTCATCTCGTCGAGGGAGCCCTCCCTGGAGACGTAGATCATGTACTGGTTGCCGACCTCGGGGATGCGCATGAGGGTGTACTCCACCTGGGACGGGAACACGTTGATGCCGCGGACGATCAGCATGTCGTCGCTCCTTCCGGAGATCCTGCCGATACGCGGCGAGGTCCTTCCGCAGGCGCACTCGTCCTCCATGAGGCAGGTGATGTCCCTGACCCTGTAGCGGATCATGGGCATGGCCTCCTTCTTCAGCATGGTGACGACCATCTCCCCCTTGTCACCCTTCTCGACGGGCTCCCCGGTCTCGGGGTCGATGATCTCCACGTACATGATGTCGCTGCTGACGTGGATGCCGTTCTTCTCATGGCATTCGGTGAACATGGGTCCGGCCATCTCGGAGGTCCCGTAGATGTCGTAGGCATCGATCCCCAGATCGTTCTGGATGTGGGTGCGCATGCTCTCCGACCAGGGCTCCGCTCCGAGGACGGCCTTTCTGAGCTTCGTGTCCCTGCGGAGGTCGACGCCCATGGACTGGGCGACCTCTCCGAGATGGATCAGGAACGACGGGGTGCAGGCGATCGCGGTGACGCCTAGGTCCTGGATGAGCTCGACCTGCCTCTGCGTGTTCCCTGTGCTGGACGGGAGGACGGTGGCTCCCACCGCCTCTCCGCCGTAGTGGAGCCCGAGGCCTCCGGTGAACAGGCCGTATCCGTAGGACACCTGGAGGACATCGCCGGGTCCGATGCCGATGGATGTGAGCGAGCGGGCCAGGGCGTCGGTCCAGTAGCCGAGGTCGTTCTGGGTGTAGCCGACCAGGGTGGGCTTCCCGGTCGTTCCGGAGGAGACGTGGTATCTCACGACCTCGTTCTTCGGAACGGTGAACATCTTGTCAGGATAGTTGTCGCGCAGGTCCTGCTTGTACATGAAGGGCAGCTTGCGGATGTCCTCCAGGCTGTTGATGTCATCCGGGGGCACTCCCTGCTGCACCATGCGGTCGTGGTAGAACCTGTTGAAGGAGTACAGCTTGTAGACCAGCTCTTTCAATTCGCGGTACTGGAGCTTCTTGAGCTCCTCGGTGGGCATGCATTCGATTCTCGGATTCCAGTACATATTACCCCTGCACCAGTATGATGCCCGTGTAAACCCGTGGGATATAAATTAGATTACATGGGATTAAGCCCCTGTGAAGGACGATCAGACCGAGGCTTGGGATTCGTTCTATCGGGGCAACGGCCGTGCATGGAGGGGCAACTGCGTCATGCCCGACCCCTTGAATGGAAGGGGAAGGGCGCTGGACATAGGATGCGGCAGCGGCAAGAGCACTTCCACGCTCATCGACATGGGATACGAGGTCTCCGGCACGGACATCTCCTGCGAGGCGGTATCCATCTGCACGGACCGCTTCGGTTCCGGGATGTTCCTGGAGGGGAGCGTGCTATCCCTCCCGTATCCGGATTCGTCCTTCGATTACGCCGTGGCCGTCCACGTTCTGGAGCACATCACGGATGACGATATGCAACGGGCGGTCTCGGAGATCCGCCGCATCCTGAAGCCCGGAGGGTACCTGTTCATCCGCGATTTCGCCCCGGGGGATATGAGAGATGGGTCCAGAGCGGATTCGGACATCGTCTACATCCACCGGAGCCCGGAGGACATCCTCGCGTTCTTCGACGGATTCTCGGCAGTCTCATGCGAGACCGTGGAGAGCCGCACCCGCTTCGGATCCGTGAGATGCAGGGCAGAGCTCCTGCTCCGGGAAAACGATAAGAACCCGGGGCAGTAATCCCGCATCCATGAAGTGCCCACGCTGCGGTACAGAAAACCCTCCCGAGACGCTGTTCTGCGAGAACTGCGATTGGAGGATGGATATGAAGTTCAGGCCGGACAAGATGCGCAACACCATGGAGCTCGCGGGCTTCACCGTCATCCTCGGTCTCGCAGCGGTGATCTGCTGCTTCCTCGACAACGCCTCCCTCGTGGCCGCCGGCGTCGGAGCCGTGGCGATGGTCCTCGGAGGGTACTCGGTGAGCATGTGCAAGCTGATGGAATCCGGTTCGAAGAACGGCTTCTACCTCTCCGCCGCAGGACTCATGCTCGGAGTCGTCGGATTCATCGTCGGATTCTCCGGTGCTGTCGGGGCGCTCTGATGACGGTATACCGCGGGAAGTACGTCCTCGAGGGGCTGGGAAGCATCAGCCCCGAGATGGAGCACAACCTGGACATCGCCTACGACGTCTGCATGTCCTATCGCAAGGACTTCCCCTGCGAGATGTGCGGCAGGTGCTGCCACCAGCCCCATATCATCGTCAGGCCCGACGAGATCGACCGTGTCTCCTCCGCCGCAGGCATCCCTATCTACGATTTCATGAGGGATTACCTGGTGAGGACGGACGACGGCAGGTTCCTGTTCAAGAAGACCGATCCCTGCGCCTTCCTCGGCGAGGACAACAGGTGCAGGATATGGAAGGACAGGCCCCAGATCTGCGACGATTTCCCTTACGCGGTCTCGATGTTCATGAGCCGCGTCTATCTGGCGCTCACGAATCCCGACGCCGATATCATGGACCTGATCTCGTACATGGACGATTCATGGCCCTGCTCCCGCGTCATCCGCAAGGATATCGCGGAGAGGATCGAGGCCGTCCGCAAGGACGTCGTCGCCCAGCGATCGGATGCTCCGATATGAACTCCAGGAGGCTCTCGGCGTACGCCTTGACGGGTATGCCGTGCCCCTGTCCCTTCAGCAGGAGGAACCTGCTGTCGGGGATGAGGTCGGAAACCTTCCTTCCCTCGTAGCAGGGGACCATTATGTCCTCGTCCCCGTGTATGACGAGGGTGGGGACATGGATGTCCGGTTCGTGCCTCTCCCTGTCGCTGACATCGATGGCCATCAGCTGATGCATGAGCTTCATCGGATCGTCCGGATCCTTCGGAAGAGGGGGATCGCGTCCGGCGGCTTCGAACCTCTTGAACGATTCCTCGGTGAAGCAGAACGTGTTGATGGCCATGTAGAGGACCTTCAGAGGGATCTCCCCGTCGAGGACCGAACCGAGCGTCTTGTCCAGGACGTACTGGGATCTGGCGGGTCTGTCGAGATAGGTTCCGATGAGGGTCAGGTCGATCAACCTGTCGGGATGCCTCGATGCGAGGTTCCTCGCTATGAGGGATCCCATGGACCATCCGACGATATGGGCCTTCTCCAATCCGAGGGCATCCAGGACGGCGATGACATCGTCCGCCATGTCCGACATGGAGAACCGCCCTGAATACTCCGTATCGCCGACCCCTCTGTTGTCGAGCGTGATGATGCGGTATCCGGGAAGGCATTCCGGAGCCTTGGACCAGTAGCCGCGTCCGGCGGCGAATCCTCCGATCATAACGACAGGTTCTCCCGTCCCAGCGGAATCGAAGCATATCCTGGCGCCATCGGCCTCGGCGAACATGCCCCGGCAATCCCGTATCGATGATAAAAACGATGCCACGTCCCCGCAGTCCAGATTATCTACCATGAAGCCGTTGCACATCCATCATGTCCGAGCCGCAGAAGAAGATCCTGATGATCGTCCTGGACGGGATGGCCGACCGTGCCTGCTCCGAACTCCGCGGGATGACCCCGTTGCAGTACGTCAGGACGCCCAATCTCGATTGGTTCGTCGAGCACGGATCTTCGGGACTCTGCGACCCCATAGCCCCCGGCATAAGGGCCGGTAGCGACACCGCCCATCTCGCCCTTCTGGGGTACGATGCCAAGGAGGTGTATGCGGGCAGGGGGCCGGAGGCCGTGGGTGCGGGATTCGACATGCAGCCCGGGGACGTGGCCTTCAGATGCAACTTCGCCACGGTGGACCAGGACATGGAGGTCGTGGACCGCAGGGCCGGAAGGATATGCGCTCCGGAGACCACAGAACTGGCAGAAGCAGTGGACGGGATGGTCATCGACGGCGTCGAATGCATCGTCAGGGCCAGCACCGAGCACCGCGCGTTCCTGTTGTTGAGAGGGGACGGCCTGTCTCCGGATGTCACCGACATCGATCCCGGAAGAGAGACACATGTATCGGAATGCGTCGCCAGGACAGAGGAGGCCCGGTTCACTGCGGATGTGGTCAACTCTTTCATGGAGCAGAGCCGGGCTGTCCTGAAATCCCATACGACCAACAGGAAGCGCATCGCGGCGGGACTGCCGCCTGCCAACATCCTGCTCCCCCGCGGAGCCGGAGGATGCCCGTCCATCGAGCCGTTCCCGGAGAAGTACGGCATAACCGCGGCATGCGTCGCCGGTGTCGGATTGGTGAAGGGCGTCTGCAAGGTCTGCGGGCTCGATGTGTATCCTCTGCCCGGAGACTGCGACGGCTCGATCCATTCCGACCTGCTTCTGAAGATGGAAAGCGCCCTAAGCGCCCTGGACGAGTACGACTTCGTACTGATGAACATCAAGGCCCCGGACATCGCCGGTCATGACGGGAACGCCAAGCTGAAGGCGGAGATCGTCAAGAGGATAGACGAGGCCGTGGGGATGTTCAAATCGGAGATGCCCGAGGACCTCGTGGTGGTCATAACCTGCGACCATTCCACCCCGTGCTCGTTGGGAGACCACAGCGCCGATCCGGTCCCCATCGTGTTCTACACGAAGGACATCATAAGGGACGATTCCGTGGAGTTCAGCGAGACGGGGTGCTCGAAGGGATTCGCCGGGAGGATCCGCGCAATGGACATAGTGCCGATCTGCATGGATCTGGCGAACCGTACGGAGAAGTTCGGTTCCTGATCGGAGGACCTGGCCGCCGGCCGGAGCCGGCGCAGGGGTCACTCTCTGTCCTTGAGAAGTTTCTGCATCTCGGCCAGTTGGGCGCGGAGGAGGCAGATCTCGGATTCCATCCTGGCGATTCTGTCGGTCTCGGGATCCGGGAGCTCGTTGTGCATCAGGTCGTCGTCCTTGCACTTGATCCCGGCCTTCTTCACGATAGTGCCGGGGACTCCGACGACGGTGCAGTCGTCCGGAACGTCCTTCAGGACGACGGAACCGGCTCCGATGCGGACGTTGTTCCCGATGGTTATGTCTCCCAGCACGGATGCGTTGCATCCGACGACCACGTGGTTGCCGATGGTCGGGTGCCTCTTGCCCTTGTTGGTCGAGACGCCTCCGAGGGTGACGCCCTGGTAGATCATGACGTCGTCCCCTACGATGGCGGTCTCGCCGATCACCACCCCGGTGGCGTGGTCGATGAAGAACCTCTTCCCGATGGTCGCCCCGGGGTGTATGTCGCATCCGGTGATCCTGTGGGCGTAGGTGTTGACCTCCCTGGCCTCGTACTTCCTACCCTCGTTCCAGAGCCTGTGGCTGAGCCTGTAGAGGCTGACCGCCTGCAGTCCGGTGTGGAACTTGCGGGCGTCCTCCTCGTCGACGATGGCGGGGTCCTTCTCCATGACGGCAGCCAGGTCGTCGGGGTCTATGTCGTATTGGATCTC
>LVVU01000088.1 GCA_006954465.1 Candidatus Methanoprimaticola hominis | reverse complement strand
TCTCCAGGGAGGACGGTTGCGCCGCACTTCTTGCACAGGCCGTATCCCTGGGGGTAGAGCCTGCCCTCGGCCTCCATCTTCCGGCGGGTCTTCTGGGCGCTGTTCCTCATCAGAGCGGAGAATCCGAGGATGAGGAAGAACATCAGAGCGGTGAGTCCGGTGATGTAGGCGGAACCTACGGCGCACATCTTCATGACCTGCATGGTGGAGGTCCCGGTGTCGTAGGTGAACGACATGTAGGTGTCGATCTTCTTGGTGTCGCCTTCGATCTTCTCCAGACCCACGGCGAGATACTCGAACTTCCCTTCGCTCAGCTTGTCGAGGGCCACCCTTCCGGACATCCATCCGGATCCGGCATCGGTCAGTTCCGCCGGGGTCAGACGGATATCGTTCCAATCGCTCGGATTGGCCAGCAGTCCGAAGGAGATCATGGTGATATCCCCGTAGCGCACGAGGACGTCCCACGAATCGCCGATCTCGGCAGCCGTGGGGTTAACCTTGAAGTCGAGGTAGTACACGCCCTCGGTCTCGTCGTAGGTGATGCTCATGTCCTTGTAGGATTTGTTCTCCTCGTCGATCAGGGAGCTGTAGTCGTCCGGCACTCCGATATAGGCGAACGTTCCGACCATCACGGCGATCACAACGAAGGCCACTCCGACAAGCGCCTTCACTTTCACGGACATGACCCCCAGCAGATGGGGGATCATGTACAGAACAACGGCTATCAGCAGGAATCCTATGCATATGGATCCCAGACCGGCCACCTCCATGATGAGGGAGATGGCGATAGCGGCGATGATTCCGATTACCTGTTTGGTGGATAGGGCCTTGAAATCGTCGCGGACGCCCGCGATGAACGATTTCCTGCCATCCGCAGTCGCTGTCATCGGTTTTGCCATACAGGCGTCTATTAAAGGCTTTATCCGAAACTGCTCCGCGAGTCCGTGGAATCACCTATTAAAAGAAGGAGTGTTCAGGGGGAGCATGACATTCATCGTGCTGACCTGTCCCGGATGCGGGCACAGGATCCTCATGGACGAGACCGAGGGCCTCGGATACTGCATGTACTGCGGCCTGAAGATCGATGCGTCCGAAGTGGAGGACGCCGAATACCTGGACAGCGAGTCCGCAGAGCTCCTGGACATCGTGGTCAACGGCGCAGGGGCGGTTTCGCACGAGAACGAGCCCTGGTATCCCCTCGTCGAGGAGTCCGTCGGACTCCTGATGGAGGGAAGGACCAGGGATGCAGGAGCATCGTTCTCCGAAGCGCTCGAGGGCTGCGACGACGATGTCGCCAGGGCCATGAAGGACGCCATGGCGGAGTACATCGCCCAGTGGATCCTCAGGACCGTGTACGAGGGGAACGCATACGAAGGAGGGCTCATGGACATCGCACCCTGCCTCGTCATCCCCGGGGATACGGATTCGATCCCGTCGATCCTCATAGAAGCCATCTCCGAAGCCGTCTCCAGCTCTGTCAGGATGGTCAACAGCCCCTCGGACGCGGAAGCCATGGCCAAGACCCTTCTGAACCTGCTCTGCGACTACTTCTCGGCGGAACCGTCGATATCCAACCAGGCACTGATGGTCGACCGCTTCATCGCCGATGCTGAGGTCTTCGCGGATCTTGCGGATCAGTTCGACGAGGGCGATCCGGATGCAGCGGTGAAGGACATCGAGAGGATGATCTCGGCCGCCGATTTCCTCGGAGGGATCATCGACGCCAGGATGACCGGCATCCCGGAGGCATCCCTGGACGGACTGGCGAGGAACTGGTCGTCCAAGGGCATCGGCGCCATCAGCGGAGCCGCATGCGAGGCTCTGAAGGGATGGAACGGTCCGGATGAGGCTGTCTCCGGAGCATCCAAGACGTACGCGGAGCTGTACTTCCAACAGGGCCTGTGACAAAGGCCAAATACGTATCGGGGAATGGGTGGACGTAATGGCGACGATAGAGGAGCAGATTCAGGAATTGGAGAACGAGATCTCCAAGACCAAATACAACAAGGCCACAGAGAGCCATATAGGCAAGCTGAAGGCCAAGATCGCCAAGCTGGCGATGGAGGAGGAGAAGCGCCGTTCCTCCAAGGGATCGACCAAAGGATTCTACGTCAAGAAGGCAGGGAACGCCACCGTCGCCCTAGTAGGCTTCCCTTCCGTCGGTAAGTCCACGCTCCTCAATCAGCTCACCGGCGCCAAATCCGAGGTCGGAGCATACCACTTCACCACCCTGGATGTCGTCCCCGGGATCATGCTCTACAACCACGCCAAGATCCAGATCCTGGACATGCCGGGACTGATCAAGGACGCGTCCCGCGGAAAGGGACGCGGAAGGGAGGTCATCGCAGCCGCGAGGTCCGCCGATGTCATCCTCCTGGTCTGCGACGTCTTCAACCCCAGGATGAACGTCCTGTTCAGGGAGCTGTACAACGCCGCCATCCGTCTGAACCAGACGAAGCCCGATGTGGTCATCACCCATTCCGACCACGGAGGAATCCAGGTCAAGCCCACCCTGAAGCTCACCAAGATCGATGTCGACACGATCAAGGACATGACCGCGGCATACGGCCACATCAACGCCACCGTCGTCGTCCGTGAGGACATCAACGTGGAGCAGATGCTCGACGTCCTCGCGGGGAACCGCGTCTACATCAAGGCGATCATGGCCATCAACAAGGTCGATCTGGCCAAGCCCGAGGAGCTCCAGGCCGCCCTCGATCTGCATCAGGACTACCGTTGCATCCCCATCTCCGCCGCAACGGGGCAGGGGATCAAGGACCTCCAGCAGGCCCTCTACGATACGATCGATATGATCCGCATCTACCTCAAGCCCCAGGGCCAGGAGGCGGATATGGATGTCCCGCTCATCGTCAAGAGGGGCAACACCATCGGCGATGTCTGCGAGTTGATCCACCGCGACTTCAAGAACAACTTCCGCTACGCCATGATCTGGGGCAAGAGCGCCAAGTTCCCCGGTCAGACCGTCGGTATGGACCACGTCGTGGACGATCAGGATGTCGTGTGCATCATCGTCAAGAGATGACACGACGGGTGATGCATAGCTTCTGCTGAGGATGCCGCGGGTTATCGGGATATTTGAACTCGATCTCTCCCGATGCCATCAGTTCGCTGACCGCACGGCGCATCGCGACGGTTATCTTGGAATAGTTCAACGCCTTCGCGAGTTCTCCCGTAGACATGCATCCGTTCCAACGGAGCTGGTCGAGGATATCGTTCTTCAACTCGATCGGGTTGCGCCTTACGCGTTCCCTGCTCAGCTGTTCATCGGATGGCGTCAGGAAATCCGAATGGATCGGAATGCGAACGTTGAGGAATGTCCTGTCCGTATCGGTCTCGTAGATCGGAAGAGGAGAACCGTTCTTGGTCATCTCCCTGATGATCTTTGGAATTCCTGTATTCCTGCCCTCTGTAAGCCTGAGCTCCTTGAGGAAATCCCCCAGGCGGATGTTGCGATATGCACGGGATTTCAACCTCAGATTGTCCAGATCGTCATCGGAGATCCACCTGTCAGGACCCGGAACACTGTAAACCTCAATCTCCTCTGGCGTGACCTCGATGATGATCGGACTGTTGACCTGATAGCTCCGATGGTAGACCGCATTCGCGAGAATCTCCTCGAGAGCCTGATAGGGGTAGTTGAAGACACGAGCGGCCTCGGCCTGTCCATCCGGTTTGTGAATACGTTCCTTGATGAAGCTCCTTCTCAGAATCGCCAATGCACTCTTCAACTGATCGTTCAAAGGGCCCCTGACGATGTATTCCTCCATGGATTCGCCATCAGGATTGGGTTTGTAGACCAGCTCTATGCGAGCCCCCGGGAAGTAGACCTCCGGATCCTCGGTGAACATCATGAGCGCTATGTTCAACGGACGCGGAGCCTCATCGGGCCCTTCGATCAGACGCATATCGCGAAGCAACTCGATCTTGGAACGCTCCCCGTGAGCGATAGTGCTTCCGACTGTGTCCAGGAATCTTGTGATGAGGCGTATGTCGATGTCTTTGATAGAGGCGGTGTTGTTGACTTCATCGTCGAACGAATGATGTCTCGACAGGAAGAGCAACTGCTGCTCCTCATCCGCGTTGGCCCGAACGGTATTGGAAAGATGACGGATGAAGAATGCCTTCTCGGATGTCTTTCCATCCTTTCCCAACCTCACAGGACATTTGAAGGGACGCTTGCGATCCGTCGGCGCCCAGATCACGAAGATCCTCTTCCCTTCCCACTCCTCCTCGGAACCGATCGGGACATAACGCGGTTCCATCAGATTGCACAGGTTGAACAATTCCTTCTCTATGCGTCCTATCTCCGCATCTGACAAACCTACAACCTTGTCCGGTCTACTGTCCACCTCGCGTATTCCGAGGATTATGTACCCTCCTCCGCACTCCTCGATATCGTTGGCGAAGGCACAGATGGTATGAAGAACACGCTCCGGATTCCAGCCCTCCTTGTACTCCAAACGGCTGGATTCGATGCTACGTCCCCTGATTAGATTCTCTATGTTGATTGGAAGAGGCACATTCTCACACCCTGAACATATACAGAAGCTTGTGCTATCTACTTAAGCTTAAGCTTTTTCTTAAGCTTTTGTCGACTGGGACAACATCCGATTCTGTCAGAATTATCTACTTTCGCTTCCATGCAGGGTCCATGGCGAAGAGAGATCTGATCTCCGTTTCCGACATGGAGGACGAGTGGCCCTCCCTTGTCGACCTCGCGATCAAACTGAAGGCAGAACGCGGACATCACGGCGATCCCCTCAAAGGCAAGACGCTCGCGATGATCTTCGAGAAGCCCAGCACCCGCACCAGGATCTCGTTCGATGTCGCGATCACCGAACTCGGCGGACACGCGCTCTACATCGATGAATCCAAGATGCAGATGGGGGTCCACAGCGAGACCATCGAGGACACCGCCCGCGTCATGAGCAGGTTCGTCCACGGCATCATGTACCGTGCTTTCGATTACAAGATGATGGACAAGTTCGGCGAATACGCCACGGTTCCCGTCATCAGCGGCCTCGACAACCTCGAGCACCCCTGCCAGGCTCTGGCCGACATGATCACCATCAAGGAGAAGCTCGGAGGATTCCGCGGAAAGAAGCTCGTCTACCTCGGAGACGGGAACAACGTGTGCAACTCCCTGCTCTACGCCTGCGCCATCATGGGGATCGACATGGTCGCATGCTGCCCCGCGGTCCGCATGCCCAACGCCGAGATCATGTGGAGAGCATCCAAGATCGCAGAGAAGACCGGCTCCAAGATCATCGCATCCCACGAGCCCAAGGAGGCCTGCAAGGATGCGGACGTCCTTTACACCGACACCTGGGTGTCGATGGGCGATGCGACCCCCGTCGAGGACGCGATCAAGCTGTTCCACGACTACCAGATCAACTCCGATCTGCTCAGCATCGCGAAGCCCACCTGCATCGTGATGCACTGCCTCCCCGCGCACAGGGGACAGGAGATCACCGCCGAGGTCATCGACGGACCTCAGAGCGTCATCTTCGACCAGGCCGAGAACAGGCTCCACGCCCAGAAGGCCGTCCTCTACACCCTGATGAAGGACTGAAACACAACGGGGGTTGCGGCTGTCCGCGGCCCCCTTATTCATCCCCAGATGAACCAACTTTTAGCATTCAAGCTAGGTGACATGCGAGTTGGTGGATTCCGAGTAATAGCTATTACAAACATTACAGACAGCTGTTATTATACGCACAACCCGTCCCTGTCATC
>LVVU01000087.1 GCA_006954465.1 Candidatus Methanoprimaticola hominis | reverse complement strand
CGATGATCTCAACAAGGAACCTGTAGTGTACAGATGGACCTACAAGATGGACGAGATAGAGGTTTGATGATTAAGTTAATTCAGAAACGCTGTACTAGCGCAAGTCAGCGTTCCTCCGGACGCGGACTTTGGAGCCATGGTGTTCGAGTCGCCTTCAAGCATATAAATAGATTTCTTTTCTTAGAAGCTTAGACAGACGGTTCTGTTCACCATCCCAGACGGAACGCCAGGAAGACCCCCATGTACACTCTGGCCCACTTCGGACGACGGAAAATAGCAAATACCCCCCTGGGTACCGAGTATCCTTTCTCGAATGGATGCATGGCATCGATGATCTCCGCATCGTTCCATGATGAGAAGATGCGATGCGCATCGAGGAATCTCGGGTCGAACATCCGGTCCTTCGAGATCCATCTCGAATACCTCTCCGGCCTACCTTCCATTATCGACTCCGCCGCCCTTCTGCCGGATAGCATGGCCGCTCCGATGCCTCCGTAGCAGAGGGGATTCGCCAGGCAGGCGGCGTCGCCTATGAGCAGACAGCGGTTCTTCACGACGGACCCGACGACACCGAACGGCAGATCGCGCACGCCCCAGTATTCCAGGCCCTCGATGGCCCTCGGATCCTCGTATCCCGAAGGGAATCCCATGGATACACGGCCGTCGACGGAGGGGAACCTCCAGGCATAGCCTCCCGGATAGCCCTGACCGACGGTGAACTCCAGAACATCGCCTCCGTCTCCATCCGCGACGCAGTTCACGAGCTGTATGCGATCGGTGTACCCTTCTCCGAAGATATCGCGCCGGACGACGGAATGGGCGCCGTCCGCGCCGACGAGCCATTTCGACATCAGGACCCTGCCGTCCGCCAGGCGGATGATGTAGGATCCGTCATCCTCGGAGACGGATGATACGGAACCGCGTATGAACTCCGCGTCCGAAAGGGCCCTCAGCTCCTCCAGCATCCCCGGGCGGTCCACCACGAGACCCTCCGCGGGCATCTCTATGCGGATGCCCCCGGGCATGGAGATGGCGATGGCACGCGTGCGGGCGACGATCGAGGTCGGAGTCCAACCGATCCTCCCGAACATCCTCACACTCACCGCCTCCCCGCAGGTGGAGTGATAACGGCGCATGCCGCTCTCGGACAGCCTCTCGATGACCGCTGTCTTCAATCCGGATCCCGCCAGGGTCCTCGCCGCCGACATCCCGCCGGGCCCGGAGCCGACGATGATCGCATCGTAGTTCAAGCGAGGAGCTTCATCTGCCAAGATACCGCCATCCTGATCCTCATCATCAGCGTTCTGCGATCGTATTCCTCGCAGGAGTACTCGGTGCTGCACTCCAGATCCCTGAGGAACCTGTCGGCCGCCTCGGAGTTGAGTCTGCTGGAGTACATCATCGCATTCGATTCGAAATTGAGCGTGAGGGACCTGTGATCGAAATTCGCCGAACCCACGGAGACGCACATGTCGTCCATGAGCATCATCTTCTCGTGGACGAAGCCGTCGTTGTACCTCCACACCCTGACGCCGGACCTCATGAGCTCGTTGGCGCAGGTCAGGTTGTTCCAATAAAGGAAGATGTGGTCCTTCTTGTCCGGGATCATGATCCTCACGTCGACTCCGGACCTTACGGCGTTCTTGAGGGCGATCATCATGGATTCGTCCGGGGCGAGATACGGCGTGGTGATGTACAGCCTGCGCTTCGCGTTGACGATCATGGACAGGTACTGCATCTGCACGGGATTGTTGGGCATGGTGTCCGGCCCTCCGGACACGAGCTGCATCCTGTCATGACCCTTGTGAACGAACATGCTCGGGTCCATGTATTCCTCGATGGGCCTGAGGCGGTCGCGCTTCGCACAGTACTGCCAGTCGGCGCAGAACCTGACCATCATCGGAAGGACGCCCGCTCCGACGACCTTGACGGTCGCATCCCTCCAATGTCCCAAAGGGCCCTCGCCGCGGTACTCGTCGCCCATGTTGAACCCGCCGCAATAGGCCATGCGACCGTCGATGACGGCGATCTTCCTGTGGTTGCGGTTGTTCTTCTTGGGGCTGAACATGAGGTTGATCGATGAATGGAACATGGCGTAATATCCGCCGGCGTTCCTGAATTTGAATATCCCGTTCTTCGGACCCTTCCCTATCCCGAACGCATCCGTGAGGAGACGGACCTCCACGCCCTCGCGGACCTTCTGCGTCAGAAGGCTGAGGAGCTCGTTGCCGTCCTTGTCGTTGCGGATGATGTAGTACTCGATCAGAACGGACTTCTTGGCCGATCTTATATCGGCCATCATGTCGCGGAACAACGGATCCCCTTCGGTGTAGAGGGTGATGTCGTTGTTGTTGGAGTACGACCAGGCTCCGGCGTTCTTCATGGAACGGGCGAATGCGTACACATCATCCCTCTCCGGATGGGCCTCGGCATCCTTCTCAAGAACGCCCATCTGCCATTCCGAAGCCTCCATCAGCTGCGTATCCGTGATGTTCTTGGGAGTAAACTTGCGACGATTGTAGATGGTCGCTCCGAGATACAGATAGAGGATGAATCCCACCGGCGGCAGGAAGATCAGCAGTATGAGCCATGTCACGAACACCCTGGAATCGCAGCGTTCCAGGAAGAGCATGAGGAACAGCGCCAGGATGTCCAGGAAGACGATCATCATCACCAGATCGGAGAAGATGTTGGTGAATGACAGGATATCATCTACACTGACACCGGACATGCTCGACCCGACGCACGGCGCGTATATAGCGGATTCCGTCGACAATAGCGTCTGAAAACGAACATTCTGACCATTCGAACGTTCCCTCGTATGACTTATATAGATTGGCTCATCCATCCAGATGCATGCACTGCTCCAACTGCGGCAAGGACAACGAGGAGGGTACGCGCGTATGCCCATGGTGCGGCACGCGCATGTCGCCCATCGCCAAGCCCCGGCCCAAACGGAAAGCGGCCATCGCGGCAGCGGCGGTCCTGATCATCATCGCAGCGTGCTTCGTCATCTACATCGACGAAGACGAACCGGAGAACAGAGCATCGTTCATCGATCCGAACACGCCGGGGAACTCGGACATAACCGACACCGATGACGGCTCGAGCGTAGTAGGCGATCGCAAGATCAGCTACACGACCGTATACAACGACATCTTCGATGTCACATATCCCGTCAACGAGAAAGGCGAACAGCAGATCGTCGTGACCCTGAAGGATGATGCCACCGAGGGATACTCGGTGTTCACCTGGTATGTGAACAAGGTCACCAGCTCCGGCAACTCCCGCGTCGGCAACATAACGAAGACCACGACTCAGAACGATGATGCCAACAGAGTCACATGGACGCTGAGCGACAACGACGCCGGAACATATGTCATCGGAGTCGTCTGCAAAAAGAACAACGGATGGGGCGGATTCCTGAGCTTCGGACCCTGGTTCCCATGGGATCAGACCAGCTACACCCTGAGATTCACCATCGACGGAGACATCACCAAGACGTACTCGTGGGAATACGAGGGATCCACCTACACGTTCTCCATCGACTACCCCTACTCGGAATACGGGAAGTACGAGGGCACAGCAGGCGCCAGCATGGAGAAGAGGGAGGCCTTCGCCGACAACAAGGGGAACGTCGACTACAGCGTGATCAAGGACTTCATCGTGGTGAACGATGTCGTGGATGAAATCCAGAAGGCTCTGAAGGAGGAATACGAATCCACCGGCAGAACCGCGAGCGGACAGGGATACGCCGAATTCATCCTCGCCTTCGTGCAGGAGTGCTACGGCTACATGTACGACGAGGTCCAGTACGCCCAGAGCGAGTACTTCGCCTTCCCCATGGAGACGATCTACAACGGCTACGGGGACTGCGAGGACACCTCCATCCTCCTCGCCGCGATCTACGAGAGCGCAGGATACGACACGGGCGTGTTCCTGATTCCCGGACATGCCATAACCGCCGTCGCTCTCGACTCGTATGTCGCCGGCGATTTCGACACGAAGGACAGCGTCGCCGTCTTCAGTGTGAACGAGGACGGAAAGACATACTATGGATGCGAGACCACCCTGGATGAGAACGACTACGGCGTCGGTTACATAATCGACAAGTATTCCACCAAGGGCGACGCCATCTACTACGACGGGAAGAAGGTCCCTGACATCTACGGCCTGTACACGGTCACGGCTTCGGCCTGATTCCAAACAGGGGGCATCACCCCCGTCTTCCTTCTTCTCTTCGAAAGCGATAATACCGCCTGCATCGATTCTCATCCTGGTGATAAGATGTGTACATCGGCATCATACGGCAGCGGCGAAGAGCACTGCTTCGGACGCAACCTCGACCTGGAGATGTCTCTCGGACAGCAGATCGTCGTCACACCTCGGAGATATCCATTCCAGTTCAGGGCGGAGCCTCCGTCGTCGGAACACAAGGCGATGATCGGCGCAGCCATCGTCGCCGACGGATATCCACTGTACTTCGACGCCGTGAACGAGGACGGCCTCGGGATGGCGGGATTGAACTTCCCCGTCGACGCCGTATACCACAATAGGGTCGAGGGCAGGCACAATGTCTCCCCATTCGAGTTCATACCGTGGGTCCTCGGACAGTGCTCCACAGCGGATGAAGCGAGAAGACTTCTGAAAGATACCGTCCTCATCGACGAGCCGTTCAGCGAGAAGATCCCGCTATCGCCCCTCCATTGGATGATCGCAGACAGGAAGGAGTCCGTAATCGTCGAATCCACCGTATCCGGATTGAACGTCTACGACGACCCAGTGGACATCCTGACCAACTGCCCTCCATTCCCGTTCCATATGAGGAACCTGGCGAGCCACATGAACCTGTCTCCCGGGCTGCCGGAGAACAGGATCGCCAAGGATGTGGACCTCCGTGCATACAGCAGGGGCATAGACGCATTCGGACTCCCGGGGGACCTCTCGTCGGCATCGAGATTCGTCAAAGCCGCGTTCACACTCCAGAACTCGAAGGACGACGGAACCGCGACAGGGGTGGTGACCCAGTTCTTCCACATCCTCGACTCGGTTCAGCAGCAGATGGGCTGCTGCGATCTCGGCGATGGGAAGTACGAATACACCTTGTACTCGTCATGCTGCGACACCGTTCGCGGAATCTACTACTATAGGACCTATGGCAACAGCAGGATCTCCGGGATCGATATGCACAGGACCGATCTGGATTCTGGTGCTCTGTCTTCGTTCCCGATGCTGGATGATCAGGACATCATGATGCAGAACCGAGTCTCTGCTCGAGAGGAACTGTTGGAGTAGGAGCGGTCGGCCCGATGGATCCAGTGCCGACCGCAGGGGGTTGAAAAAATCAGAATCACTGGAGATCCAGGGTCTGCAGCCCCTGGCCGACCTTCTTCGCATCGAGGAGGAGCTGATCGTTATCGCATGCAGGATTCCTGCCTCCGTTGTCGGAATAGATCATACTGCGATAGATTCCGAATCCCAGATTGTGCAGGTCGGTCCTGAGGAACTCTTCGACCTTTTCTGCCTCATCTCCCGGTCCGGAGGTGGTGACGACTGTGATAGCCCTCTTGTCCCTGAACGCCGGATTCCCGTTGGCATCGATGAGGGAGAACATCCTGTCCTCCAGCATCTTGAACTGTGCGCTCGGCCCGCTGAAATAGACGGGCGTAGAGAAGATAACGCAACAAGCTAGGTGACATGCGAGTTGGTGGATTCCGAGTAATAGCTATTACAAACATTACAGACAGCTGTTATTATACGCACAACCC
>LVVU01000086.1:5803-6141 GCA_006954465.1 Candidatus Methanoprimaticola hominis | reverse complement strand
AACGAAAGAAGAAGTTATAAAAGAAGTGGAATATCTCGTGAAATCGGATGCAGACATGATCGAATGGAGGCTGGATGCATTTGAACATGTCCGCGGGTCTGACCCCATGGCTGTTGTTCCACAGCCTTGATCCGGGGATCATCATCTGCTTCTGAGCCAGATCTATGCAGGCCTTGTCCAGGGCGACCGGGTCTCTGGAGGCGAGTATGCCCACGTTGGGGATCACGGGAACGTCGTTCTCGCCGTGGCAGTCGCAGTACGGGGACACGTCGCAGATGAACGAGATGTGGAAGCATTCCTTGTCTTTGACGGCGCCCATCGCGTACTCCACGATCTTG
>LVVU01000086.1:0-5772 GCA_006954465.1 Candidatus Methanoprimaticola hominis | reverse complement strand
GGGTTCGATGGCATCGAAGGGGCATGCGCTCACGCACCTGCCGCATCCGACGCATGCGGACTCGGAGATCTCGGCCTTGCCGTCGTCCATGGAGATGGCGTTCATGGCGCAGTATCCCATGCACCTCCTGCATCCCCTGCACTTCTCCTGGTCCACCAGGGGCTTGGCGGCGGAGTGCATCTCCATCTTCCCTCTGCGGGAGCCGCAGCCCATGGAGAGGTTCTTGAGCGCTCCTCCGAATCCGGCCTGCTCGTGGCATTTGAAGTGGTTCAGGGTGATCATGACATCGGCATCCGCAATCGCACGACCGATCTTCGTCGTCTTCACGTACTCCCCATTCACCGGGATCTCGACGTCGTCCATCCCTTTCAGACCGTCCGCGATGATGATCTGGCAGCCTGTGGACATGGGGGAGAATCCGTTGAGATTGGCGGTGTCCATATGCTCGAGGGCGTTCTTCCTCCTTCCGACGTACAGCGTGTTGCAATCGGTCAGGAACGGCATCCCTCCCTTCTCCTTCACGATGTCCGCTATGACCTTCGCGTAGTTGGGTCTGAGGAAGGAGAGGTTCCCGTACTCGCCGAAGTGGATCTTGAGGGCCACGAACTTGCGGTCCATGTCGATGTCCTCGATCCCTGCGGCTCTCACGAGGCGTTCCGTCTTCATCAGAAGGCTGTCGCCGATCTTGCAGTTCATGTCCGTGAAGTATACGATGGGGGTTTCCATGAGCATGACCTGCTCCCGACTCGGCGATTCGATATATACGGATTGTCGGGGACGGGAGGATAATCGTGACCCGTCAGAGTCCCATAGGCATGCATAATGTCCCTCCCTGGACAACTGCCCCATAGGGGCAGGGTCAGTTTGAAATACGGAACGTTGATGCAATGCTCAGCGGGGCAAACCCGTGGTGATGAAATGTACAGCATGAGCCCGTTCTCCGGACCCCTCCTCTCCGATGAGGAGTCAATCAGGAAATACAACGACGAGAAGCAGTGGGGGCTTCACATCGCAGTAGACCTGGGTGAGTGTGACCACGACAAGATCTGCGACGGCGAATACATCAAGCAGTTCGCCATCGATCTTGCGGATCATATCAAGATGAAGAGATACGGCGAGCCCATCGCCGTCAGGTTCGGTGCCGAGCCCAAGGTCCAGGGATACTCCCTGATCCAGCTCATCGAGACCTCCTGCATCGCTGGGCACTTCGCCGAGGACACCGACAGGGCGTTCATAGACGTCTTCTCCTGCAAGGAGTTCCCTCCCGAGGCCACCGCCGAGTACTGCAAGGAGTACTTCGGTGCCAAGAAGATGCAGTACGCCACCCTGTTCAGGGACGTCTGATCCAAATCCAGGGGCTCACGCCCCGAATTCCTTTCCTGGCATCCGCCAGGTGTTTTTATCACAATCAGGAATTATTTTCCGCAGTCGGACCCAGGCATGTTCCGGCGTACCGTATTGTCGATGGGTTAGAGGAAATAATCCATTATCCTATTTAGGAACAGATTTCCGCATAGGGTTATATCTTATTCCCGTAAATCCTAGTTCCGGTGATTTCTTGGATAAGAAAATCATAGCAGTTGCAATCGTGGCCGTAGTGGTCATCGCTGCCGCGGTCGTCATGTTCGTGCCGAAAGGTGACAAGGACGACCAGCTGAGCATCGTCGGAAGGGTCAACACCGATGGCTCGGGAATATTCGTGAAAGAAGGAGTTGACGCCAGTGCGCTCGTCACGGTCGTCGACGAGAAGCCGACATCCGGAGCATATCTCGGAGGCAACGGCACCTGGGTAGTATTTAACAAGGAAGCCTGGGGCGGAATGGTCTTCGGAGATCCCGGAGCAGCCACCATCCAGCATGTCCAGCTCAACACCATTGCTGACACGATGGGTCTGAAGTTCGTCCAGTACACCAACGGGATGAAAACAGCATCCGACACCCTCTACTTCATCCCCGGTGTGGCCAGTTACGCCAGCTTCAAGTCCACTCTGGCTACGACTCCCGCCATGCAGGGAGCCATCTTCTGGGAGCCTCAGTACTCCGTCGCCCTTATCGATGGATGCTCCTCTGTCGCTACCACTAACCAGATGTTCCCCGGACACACCTGCTGTGTTGTCGCCGCGGACCACTCCTACATCGCCAACAACTCCGATGAGACCGTCCGCTTCCTCGCCGCCTACGTCGAGTCCGTTAACAAGATGACGGCAGCCATCAGCGACAAATCCAGTCCTGAGTATGCCGAGGTCATCAGAGTCGCAAAGGACAAGGTCGCTCTTCCGAATGAACTCACCAATGAGCAGAAGGAGCAGGCCATCGTCGATGCCTTCGGGCTCGTCGTCTACAAATACGCCGACTCCACGGATAAGAACGTCGCCGACCCTCTCGCCGACCTGAAGAAGGACATAGCGAGCCTCGCGCAGGACTTGTACGCCGGCAACCTGATCAAGAACAGCTACAAGGACCTCGGATTCGATTCCGTCGACGCCCTGGCCGAGAAGTTCGTCCAGAGCCAGTACATCAAGGACGCCATGTCCTATGAGAAGGCCTCCAGCTACGACAGCACAGTCAAGATAAAGGTCGCCGTCATCGGAGGAGACATCCACCAGCTTGCCATCCACTATGGAATTGATCAGAAGATCTTCGAGAGCTACGGAGTCAGCGTAGAACTCAGCAGTCAGCTCAACGGACCCGCGGTTTACACCGCAATCCACAACGGCGACTGCCAGTTCGGATTCATCGGCGCGCCCCCGATGACCATCAACACTATGAACGCGAAAGAGATTACCGCGTGATATCAGAGGTGAAACATGGCCTTCCTGAATCTGAGATACGATGAACACAACAAATATCACAGGCTTGCGAGGACGGCGGTCATATCCGTCATCTCCCTATGCCTGTTCGTTTGCGTATGGTGGCTGGTGGCTACGACGGGGCTCTTCGAGACCATCCCGTTGCCCCAGGATACCTTCCATGCGTTGAAGTCGTTGATTCAGGAAGGCGACCCTGTTTCCAAACTGACTCTGTGGTCCGAGATCGGTTCGAGTCTGACCACGTTTTTCAAAGGGGCCGCGCTCACACTCGTGATTGCGATCCCCTTGGGTCTTCTTCTGGGTTATGTCAAGCCCTTGAGGGAGCTTGCAACACCTATAATCGAGGTGCTGAGGCCCATCGCTCCGGTGGCTTGGGCGCCCATCTTCATTGCAACCAAGGCTCTCGGATATGACTGGGGGCCGGCTCTGGTCGTGTTCATGGGGATGCTGTTCCCCATACTGACCAGCACGATGTTCGGAGTCCAGAGGATCGATCCGGGATGGATCGATGCATCGAAGACCCTCGGTGCCAGTTCCGGCATGATCTTCACCAAGGTCGTACTGCCCGCATCGGTTCCGTACATCCTCAACGGTCTCAAGACCGCTCTCGGAATCGGGTGGATGTGCATCGTCGCCGCCGAGATATTCGCGACCTCTCTGGGAGGGATAGGGTTCTTCGTCTACGAGATGGCCATGAACTTCTATTGGGACTACGCCTTCGCAGGCATCATAGTGATCGCCGTGCTCGGATTGCTCACCACCGGTGTGGCGGAGCAGGTCTCCAAGTACGTATCCAGGAGGATGGGGTTGGAAGCATGAGTCGGACAGAGATCAAGATCGAAGGCGAGAGATTCGATTCCAAGGACCGCGTTAGGGCGGACCGTACGGATGAGCTCTACAAGGACATCCCCGAGGGCGAGACCCTGATGAGGATCGACAAGCTCAGGGTCGTCTACAAGACCGACGACTCCGAGACTGTGGCCGTGGACGATTTCACCCTCGATGTGAAGAAGGGCGAGCTGATTTCCATCGTCGGACCTTCGGGGTGTGGCAAGACCACGATCCTCAGATCCATCGCCGGATTGCTCCAGCCCACCAGCGGCAGGATCACCATAGGCGACAAGGAGTGCACCGCGCCCGGTTCCGACCGCGGAATGGTCTTCCAGGACTTCGCATTGTTCCCGTGGAGGTCCGTCCAGAAGAACGTCGAGTTCGGCATGGAGGTCGCCGGCGTTCCGAAGGAGGAGCGTCGGGAGAGGGCCGAGAGGTACATCAAGGCCGTCGGACTGGAGAAGTTCGCCAACGCCAGGATCCACGAGCTCTCCGGAGGGATGAAGCAGCGCGTAGGCATCGCGAGGGCGCTGGTCATGCATCCCGCCGTCATCCTGATGGACGAGCCCTTCGGCGCTCTCGATGCCCAGACCAGGAACATCATGCAGGAGCAGCTGACGAAGATCATCCAGCACAGCGAGAGGACGATCATCTTCGTCACGCACTCCGTGGACGAGGCTCTGTTCCTTTCGGATAGGGTCGTCGTTCTCACGAAGAGGCCGTCGACCATCTACAAGGTCATCGATGTGCCCTGGGACAGGCCCCGCGACAGGGCGAGCCCCGAGTTCACCGCTCTGCGCAAGCAGATACTCACGTATCTGGAGCAGCAGAACGTCATGGATGATTGATCGGAACGGGTCCGGATGCTCGCATCCGGTCCGCTCCGGAAACCCCTTATTCGTTCACCATCGACGGTCCGCAATGGACCGCCGGGGGTGGTTCACAGTGCCGGACCGTCCCATTCCTCCTCCATATCCTTCATGAACGCTGCGGCGAACAGAGGATACATCTCGATCCCGTTCTCCTCCGATATGTTGCCCTTGCAGAACATGATGCTCCGATCCACCTTGTGGAATCTGTCGATCTTGTTGATGGATGGGGCTTCGCGGGTCTTCCCCGACTTGACCTCTATCGCTGCTAGCTGAGGGCCGAGCTCTATCACGAAGTCGATCTCCATCATGTCGGGCCCCTTGTTCTTCTTGTAGTAGTAACGGGCGTATCCGCTCTTCATCAGGCATTCGGCGATGATGTTCTCGGTCACGGCACCCATGTTGAATCCTGTATCCCCCATGTACACGGCTCTGCGAGCGTTCACATCCATCATATGGAGCAGCATGCCCGTGTCGGACATGTAGACGCGGAACAGCTCCTGATCGCAGTGCGAAATCAGCGGGATCTCAGGAGTATTCAGCTGGATGCAAGGGCTAGCCAGCCCTGCCTTTATCACCCAAAGAAGGCTATCGCTGTATTTTCTCGACGCAGTGCGAGGTCTATCATCATCGAGACGGGAGAACATGAACCGTTTGTTGGATTGAGAAAGCTGTGATGGAATGGCTCTGAAGCAGTGTTCGATTTTCAGAGCATCTACGTCGTCATTATACTTCTTGATATCATCCACACTGGATTCTACGATCTGATCGAGGATAGCGCCTGCTGCTGTGTAATCGTTGGTTTCCAGATACCTGGATACGGCTTTAGGCATTCCGCCTACGAGTGTGTAGTCTCTGAAAGCTTCATTCATAGCTTCTAAGTAGGCGCCACTGAGTGGTTTGCGGGTGCGGATATACCTGCGGATCTCTTCTATGATGTCTTCCGGTGTTCCTCTTGCCCATAGGAACTCTTCGAAGTCCAGGCCGTACATCGTGATTGGTTCCTCATAACCTACAGGAACCAGTGCTTCCGCCTTTCTTCTATCGATAACATCCAATAGGGACCCGGATCCTATAACATCGAATCTGCCGTCTATGGAGAAGGATTTGAGGGATTCTCTTGCCCGAGGGCATGCTTGAATCTCATCTATGAAGATTAAAGTTTTGTGAGGGACGAAATCCTTCTGATCGAGGAAGAGTTTCAGACCCTTGAGTATAGTATCAACATCAAGATCTCCTTGGAACGCTTGATGGAGACTCTTC
>LVVU01000085.1 GCA_006954465.1 Candidatus Methanoprimaticola hominis | reverse complement strand
CTGCTCACCACGTCCGAGGACTACGACAACGCCGTCGAGGCCATCCGCACCTGCCTCCTCCCGCTCTGCGGGGACAGGGACCTGGTCCTGATGGGGCACGGAACGCCCCACTACGCCAACGCGGCGTACAGCCAGCTCCAGATGAAGCTCTTCGGCGCCGGGATCGGGAACGTGTTCGTCACTACCGTGGAGGGATACCCCGAGTTCGAGGACACCCTCCGCATGATGAACCACTGCCGCTGCCGCAAGGCCGTCACCATCCCGTTCATGATCGTCGCCGGGGACCATGCGATCAACGACATGGCCGGGGACGAGGAGGATTCGCTGAAGACCTTCCTGTCCTCCAACGGATACGAGGTGGAGTGCATCGTCAGGGGCCTGGGCGAGTTCCCCGGATTCAGGGAGCTCTTCGTCCAGCACATCAGGGACGTCATGGAAGCCCAGTGAGCGTCCCGCCGTCCCTCAGAAGGGGACGGTAATGATTATTTACAAAGATAGGATGCGAAACCCCAGAGGACACTATGACGCTCAAATTCGGGGTACCCAACAAGGGCCGTCTCAACGAGAGGACAGTCGAACTCCTGACCAAGGCCGGATTGGACCTCGGCGAGGAGATCGGAAGGAAGCTCTATATCAAGGCCAGGAACCAGGATGTGGAGGTCCTGTTCGTCAGGGCCCAGGACATCCCGGAATTCATCGCCAAAGGCGCGATCGACCTGGGAATCACCGGCGAGGACCAGGTCGCCGAGGCCGGAGTGTCCATCGTCAAGAAGCTGGACCTCAGGTTCGGATACTGCCACATGGCCGTGGCGGTCCCGGACGAGAGCGGCATCACCGACGCCTCCCAGATCAAGGACGGCGCCCGCATCGCCACCTCCTACCCCAATATCACCAACCGCTACTTCGAGTCCATCGGCAAGGACGTCAACGTCATAGTCGTCACCGGAGCGGCGGAGGTCATGCCCTATCTGGGCATCGCCGATTACATCGTGGACCTCGTCTCCACCGGTTCGACCCTCAGGATGAACAGGATGAACGAGGCCTGCAAGATCCTCGACTCCCAGGCCTGCATCTTCACCAGCGAGGCCGCACTCTCCAGATACGGAGCGGAGATCGAGGAGCTCGTCGACTCGATAGACAGCGTGATCAACGCCGAGTCGAAGAAGTACCTGATGGCCAACGTCCCCTGCGACCGCGTCAAGGACGCGGAGAACATCCTCCCCGGACTGGAGGGCCCCACCGTCCTCGACATCGCCGGCAACACCGGCTACGTCGCCCTCCATGCCGTCATCGACAGCGCAGACACCTACCGCACCATTTCCGAGCTGAAGAAGATAGGAGCCAAAGGGATCCTCACCACCGAGATCCAGAGGCTGGTCAGATGAACGGGGACCGGAGCATCATGAGGGAGACCACCAGGGATTTCGTCAAGTACTACAACCCCAAGCTCCACGGAGAGATCCGCCTCGACACCAACACCAACGTCCTGGGCTCCAATCCCGCCGCGGCGGAGTACCTCCGCACCCACACATGGGACCTGAACGGCTACCCCGACACGTACTCGGGCAGCCTCAGGGAGGCCCTCGGAGAGCTCTACGGGCTCGATCCCGAGAACATCATCGCGGGGAACGGCTCGGACGAGATGATCGATGTCATCTTCAAGACGTTCACCAACTGGGGAGACGACACCGCCGTCCCAGTTCCTTCGTATTCGCTCTACGATTACTTCGTCAAATGCAACGGCGGCAAGGCCGTGATGGTCGACCTGACCGACGACTACCAGCTGGATGTCGATGCGATGGTCAGGACCAAGGCGAAGCTCACCATCGTGCCCTCCCCCAACAACCCCACCGGGAACTGCTTCAGGCAGAAGGACCTGGAGGACCTCATCGCCAGATTCGACGGCATCGTCATCCTCGACGAGGCGTATGCCGAGTACTCCGGTGACGGCATGATCTCCAAGGTCGGGGAGTTCGACAACCTTGTCGTGACCAGGACGTTCTCCAAGGCCTACGCCATGGCGGCGCTCCGCGTCGGATACATGGCATCCAACCCCCGTCTGGCGGAGATGATGGGATGCGTCAAGATCCCCTATTCCCTCAACGCGATCAGCGAAGGGGCCGCCGTCGCGGCGGTGAAGGACCAGGAGTTCGTCAGGAGGAGCGTCGAGCTCGTCAGGGAG
Source organism: Candidatus Methanoprimaticola hominis (assembly GCA_006954465.1). Taxonomy (GTDB): domain Archaea; phylum Thermoplasmatota; class Thermoplasmata; order Methanomassiliicoccales; family Methanomethylophilaceae; genus Methanoprimaticola; species Methanoprimaticola hominis. The sequence continues at coordinate 7,273 of LVVU01000085.1, read as the reverse complement.
CAGCGCCCCAGGCTCATGAAGGGCATGGAGAAGCTGGGCTTCGAGACGTTCCCGTCCGATTCCAATTTCATCCTCGCACGCTCGCCCATCGACCACAAGGTCCTCGTGGACGGACTCAGGGAGAAGGGCATCCTCATCAGGGACTTCGGCTCGAAGCGCAGGACCGAGAACTGCGTCAGGCCCACCGTGGGCACCGCGGAGCTCAACGACCTGTTCCTGGAGAAGGCCGACGAGGTGATCTCCGGATGCCGCTGAACATCACGCTCACCGATTACGGGGTGGGCAACCTCTATTCCATCAGACGCTCCCTGGAGAACTGCGGAGCGGATGTCACCGTGGTGACGGACATGAAGGACGTCCTCGACGCGGAATGCATCGTCTTCCCCGGGGTCGGAGCCTTCGACAGGACCATGGAGAAACTCCAGCCCTACAGGGAGGACATCCGCGAGAAGCTCGCATCGGGAACGCCCGCGCTCGGCATCTGCATCGGCATGCAGATCCTCTTCGGAAGCAGCGCCGAGGGCACCACGCCCGGACTCGGCTTCCTCGACGGGAAGGTCGTTCCTCTGGAAGGGAGGATAATCCCCCACATGGGATGGAACTCCGTCGAGTCCGACGATCCCCTCATGGACGGGATCGGGGACAGGCACTTCTACTTCGCGCACTCGTTCCGCGGATGCCCCGACGAGGACATCACCGTCGGCACCACCGACTACGACGGAACCGACATCCCCACGTTCTTCCGGAAGGCCAACGTCTACGGGACGCAGTTCCACCCGGAGAAGAGCAGCGCATCCGGCATGAGGTTCCTTGAGAACTTCATCTCCTTCGCGGGGTCGGTCCTGTGAGGGTCATCCCTGCTGTCGACGTCATGGACCACAAGGTGGTCCAGCTGGTCGGGGGAGTCCCCGGCAGCCAGCAGATCGTCATCCCCGATCCGGTCTCCGTGGCGGAGATGTGGATCGGGAAGGGTGCGGACTACCTGCACCTTGTTGATCTCGACGCCGCCTTCGGCAAGGAGAGCAACATCCCCGTCTTCAAGAGGATCATCGAGGAGCTCGGCGTTCCCGCGGAGATCGGAGGAGGGATCCGCTCCACCGAGACCGTCGACGAACTGGTATCCGCCGGAGCGGACCGCGTCGTCGTCGGGACGAAAGCCGTGAAGGAGCCGGAATGGCTCGCCGAGATCGCCGACAGGCATCCCGGGAGGATCGTCCTCTCCATGGACACCAAGGGCGGAAGCATCGCCATCAAGGGATGGCAGGAATCCGCATCCAGGACCGTGGACGAGATGTTCGACATCATCCGCGACATGCCTCTGGCCGGAGTTCTCAACACCAACGTGGACGTGGAGGGTCAGCGCAAGGGGATCGACGAGGCCCAGGCCCGCGATTTCATCTCCAGATGCCCCTGCCCGGTCATAGCGTCCGGAGGGGTGACTTCCGAGGAGGACGCCCGCATCCTGGCCGATGCCGGTGCGGAAGGGTCCGTCGTCGGGCTCGCACTGTACACGGAGGTCATCAGGCCCTGGGAATGGAAGACCCCTTGGAGAGCCTGAGCGCGAAAACGATTATCATCCTGGAACAGGATTGGATACCCATGAAGATGCCTTGCGAACTCGTAGTGACCCATGTCCTCCCGACGGCGCGCGGCGCCATAGCGAGGGAGCTGGTGGAGAAACACGGCATGACGCAGACGCAGGTCGCGAAGCTCTTCGGAGTCACCAGCGCGGCGGTCTCCCAGTACATCAAGGGGATGCGCGGCGGGAACAACCTGATCGACAAGAGCGCCTACAAGGGGGATTTCGACCTCATGATCTCCAGGACGGCGGCGGCCATAGCATCCGGGATGGACGTGACCGAGGCGCTCTGCGGGATCTGCACCTTCGTGAAGACCTGCGGTCTTCTCCGCGCGCTCTGCGTCTACGAGGGATACGAGGGCGATCTGGCGGTCTGCATGGACTGTCCCCGCAACGAGATCATATCCATCCCCGAAACAAGCCGAGACTCGCTACCTTTTTTATGAACGGGTCCATTAGACGGTCGTTACCATGACCGTTAGAAAGTCCGAGATCGAGCGCAGCACACGCGAGACCCGCATCTCCGTTTCGTTGGACATCGACGGGACGGGGAAGTTCGAGGTCGAGAGCGACATCCAGTTCCTCAAGCACATGACGGAGACCCTTGCGAGGTACGCCTCGTTCGACCTCGTCATGAGGGCGGAGGGCGACAACGACCACCACATCATCGAGGACTGCGCGATCACCGTCGGCAAGGCGATAAGGGATGCCTTGGACGAGACGCCGATCGAGCGCATGGCCACCGCGATTGTGCCCATGGACGACGCCCTGGTCATGGCATCGCTGGACCTTGTGGACAGGCCCTACGCCGATGTGGATCTCCCCGATCCGCTGTACACCCACTACATGAGAAGCCTGGCCATGTCCGTCGGCATGACCCTGCACATCGTGGTCATCCGCGGATTCGACCAGCACCACATAGTGGAGGCCGCGTTCAAAGCCGTAGGGAAGGCGCTCTCCCAGGCCGTCAGGCCCAGGAGCACCGAGCTGAGCACCAAGGACCGCGAGATCATAGAGTGATATCATGCTGACCAAGCGCATCATCCCGTGCCTCGACGTCAAGAACGGAAAGGTCGTCAAGGGGATCAACTTCAAAGGCCTCAGGGACGTCGGAGAGCCTCCCGCCATGGCCGCGGCCTACGAGAAGCAGGGAGCCGACGAGATCACCTTCCTGGACATCACGGCCTCCCTCGAGACCAGGCAGACCATGCTGGACATCGTCTCCCAGACCGCCAGCAGCCTCTTCGTCCCCCTCACCGTGGGAGGAGGCATCAGGAGTCTCGCGGACATGAGGGACGCCCTCAACGCCGGAGCCGACAAGGTCTCCGTGAACTCCGCGGCGGTGAAGGACCCCTCGATCATAAGCGAATGCGCCGAGAGCTTCGGAAGGCAGTGCGTGGTGGTCGCCATCGACGGCAAGCGCGTGGACGACCACTGGGAGGTCTTCACCCACGGAGGCACCCGTGGCACCGGGATCGACGCCGTGGAATGGGCCAAGAAGGTCGAGGACCTGGGCGCAGGGGAGATCCTCCTCACGTCCATGGACGCGGACGGCGTCAAGACCGGATACGACATCCCTCTGACGGCCGCCGTCGCGGACGAGGTGTCCATACCGGTCATCGCATCCGGCGGATGCGGCTCCAAGGAGCACATCTACGACGTGTTCGCGCAGACCGGAGCATCCGCGGCCCTCGCAGCATCCATCTTCCATTACAACGAGTGCACCGTCGGAGAGGTCAAGCAGTATCTCAGAGACAAAGGAGTGGCGGTAAGATGACCGAACTGAAATTCGATGACAAAGGACTGATCCCCGTCGTGGTCCAGGACTACATCACCAACGAGGTGCTCATGGTCGCCTGGGCCAACGAGGAGGCCGTGGAGCTCATGAAGGAGACGGGCTACACCCACTTCTGGTCCAGGAGCAGGCAGAAGATGTGGAAGAAGGGCGAGGAGTCCGGCCACGTCCAGAAGATCAAATCCATCCAGGCCGACTGCGACGGGGACACCCTCCTCGTCCGCGTAGAGCAGGCCGGAGGGATCGCCTGCCACCTCGGAAAGGCCTCGTGGAGGTCATCTACGGGAGCACCGAGGAGACCATGGCCATCATCCCCGAGCTCAGGCGCGTGCTCATCGACAGGCTCGAGAACCCGTCCGACGAGAGCTACACCTGCAAGCTCTACAACGACGAGACCCGCATGTGCAAGAAGATCATCGAGGAGGCGGGAGAGTTCGCCCTGGCGATCAAGGACAAGTCCGAGGAGGAGATGGCCTGGGAGCTGGCGGATCTTATCTACCACTCGATGGTCGCCATCGAGAAGACCGGACTCCCCATGTCCGAGGTCTACCGCAAGCTCTGGGAGAGGGCCCAATGAGAGCCGATCTCCACACCCACACGGTCTACAGCGACGGAGAGCTCATCCCCGCCGAGCTCGTGAGGAGGGCGATGGTGCTCGGACACGACGTCATCGCCATCACCGACCACGTAGACATGACCAACGTGGAGTTCGTCGTGACCAACCTGGTGAAGGCCTGCGAGCTCGGAGAGGACTACATCCCCGTCATACCCGGCGTGGAGATCACCCATGTGCCTCCGAGGCTCATAGGGAAGGTCGCCAGACAGGCCAGGGCCCTGGGGGCCCAGTGGATCGTCGTCCACGGGGAGACCGTCGTGGAGCCCGTTGCTCCGGGTACGGACAGGGCATCCGTGGAGAATCCCGACATCGACTGCCTGGCGCATCCCGGGTTCATCACCCTGGAGGAGGCCGAAATCGCCAAGGAGAACGGGGTCCTCCTGGAGATCACGGGACGCTCCGGACACAACATCACCAACGGCCATGTATGCAGGATGGCTCGCGAAGCGGGCGCATCCATGATCGTCAACTCGGATACGCATCAGCCCGAGAACCTCATGGACGAGAAGGCCGCGTACACCGTCGCATTGGGCGCCGGACTCACCAAGGAAGAGGCCGACCTCGCCATTCAGAAAACACCTTTCGACGCCGTGAGGCACCTTCTCTGAACCTCGACGGGCGGGTTCCATCCCGTCCGTCACCCGAATCTCCGCCGGCTTCCAGACCTCGGAATCCGACCTGAAAATGAAGCCCCGTATCCACTCACATTACTATAAAAGGATTACATTGCCCAACCGTAATCTGTAAAATACTCCCCAAGCCATGCGAGAGCATGGCAGAGTGCGCTGAAGAGAAACGCGGAGCATTCACCGGCAGGATGGGATTCGTCATGGCTGCCGCTGCCTCCGCAGTCGGTCTCGGGAACCTATGGCGCTTCCCTTGGCTCGCGTCCAACTACGGTGGCGGAATCTTCGTCATCGTCTACATCATACTAGCAGTCACATTCGGATTCTCTCTCATGGTCGCCGAGATCGCGCTCGGACGCAAGACCGGAAAGTCGTGCGTCAGTGCGTTCGGAGACCTCTGCAAGAAGTACAAGTGGATGGGCATGGTCATAGCATTGATCCCGTTGCTCATCGTCCCGTACTACTGCGTCATCGGAGGATGGGTCACCAAATGGTTCGCCGAGTGCGCCATCGGTCAGCTCGGAGGACTCACGGAGACCGGATTCTGGTGGGATTACATCACCGGTGTCGAGGGCGGCATGGGCGGCCCGACCATCTGGTTCCTCGTGTTCGCAGCGATGGTGATGGCTTGCGTCATCATCGGAGTCAACAAGGGAATCGAGAAGCTCAGCAAGATCCTGCTCCCGGCTCTCCTCGTCATGATGGTCGCCATCACCATCTACGCCCTGGTAGCAGTTGACGGAACCCTTGACGGAGTCGTCTACTTCCTCAAGCCCGATCCCTCCAAGCTGAGCGGCGGTACGTTCCTCGGAGCGATCAGCCAGATCTTCTACTCCATGTCCCTGGCCATGGGAATCATGATCACGTATGGATCCTACATGAAGAAGTCGGACAGCATCGAGAGGAGCGCTCGCAACATCAGCCTCATCGATACCGCCGTGGCCATCCTGGCCGGTCTGATGATCATCCCCGCCTCCTTCGCCATCATGGGCGAAGCGGGAGTGTCCTCCCACGGGATGGGTCTCATGTTCGTCACCCTCCCCCAGGTCTTCGATCAGATGCCCGGAGGAAGCATCGTGGCGCCCGTGTTCTACCTGCTCGTCATCTTCGCAGCACTGACCTCCGCGGTCTCGCTGCTCGAGACGGTCGTTTCCGTCGTCGCCGATGAGGCCAAGCTCAAGAGGAGGAAATCCATCGTCGTATCGTCGTTCCTGCTCATCGTGATCGGAATCATCGTCGTGCTCGGTTTCGGACCTCTGATGACCGACCTGTCCCCGTACGACCAGGGCGCAGGTGTCCTCGGTATCCTCGATACGACGACCAACTCGATCCTGATGCCGATCGCAGCCATCCTCACATGCGTGTTCATCGGCTACGTCATCAGTGTCAAGACGGTGTCTGACGAGGTCAAGGAAGATGGGTGCGAATTCAAGTTCGAGAGACCCTTCGAGTACATGATCAAGTACATATGCCCGATCTGTCTGGCCGCCATCCTCGTGTTCGGCCTGCTCGACATGTTCGGCATATTCTCGGTCTATTGAGACCGACAGCCCCGGGCCCGAGCCGGTCCGGGGCAGAAACGCCTTACATCTTATCCGAACCACATAACCGACGATCAGTGACGATGAAAGATATGAATCTCCGACGCCATTCTGCATCGGAGGTATCCTCGATTGTCGGACATTGGCATCATCCGGAATTATCTTGTGCCTTGGAAAGGGTACGATGGCAGGATTCGCTATTACGACACACGCTGGGCCGACGTCATCCATCCGGACCTCGTCGCTTATCAAGTGACCCACCCCGGCTGCCGCGTGTTCGACCTGGCGGAATACGGCAAGGTCTGGTACGACGAGGATGCCCGTGCGCATGCGGACGGGATCCTGAATCCCGACCTTGCAGCTTTCATCGAACGTACGATGGAGCGTACGTGTTATCTGCCTCCGGGATCCGTCCCGAATCACGAATACAGGACCTACGATTGGGCGGAGTTATCGGAGAAGGTCCCCTGCGACATCAGGGATACGGGAGATGGATCGAACCCCTCGGGGGTCGTCGTATTCCGGTTCAACGGACGCGAATTCTACGTCGACCGCGACTTCCTGGATCATCAGATGGAGACGAACAGCCTGGTGTTCAGGAACAACGAGACCGGGACATTGTGGTTCGAATGCGAGAGCTCGGACCTCTGGGAGTTCGCCCTGGAACTGGTGAACGAGGACATCCGCAACGGCTCGCGGAACGAACGTCCGTTCGATCTCATGACCTGTCTCTTCATATCGAGGAGCGAGAGCCGCCCGGGATCGCTTCTATACGGAGATATGTCCGTAAAGAAGAGGGTCAACCGCAAAAGTTCGCCTCCGAAGAGGCTCTCCGCCGAATGCAGCACGTTATCCCAGGAGGAGATGGACAGGATCTTCGCGAAGAGGGTGAGATCGGAAACCCGTCCCCGCAGCAGATGGAGCAAGAGCGACATAATAGAGAACTGTCGCATCTCCGGAGTTCCGGAAGAGGCGTTGAACGCTCTCGCCCGCATTCCGTTGAAGGACATCCTCGACAGCTTCCTGATATACGCGGGGACCGACCTGACCGGGAACGAGTCGGATCCGTCTAAGCAGCGCCATACGAACTTCTACAGATTGAACTTCGAACGCATC
>LVVU01000084.1 GCA_006954465.1 Candidatus Methanoprimaticola hominis | reverse complement strand
ATGACAAGGACGGGTTGTGCGTATAATAACAGCTGTCTGTAATGTTTGTAATAGCTATTACTCGGAATCCACCAACTCGCATGTCACCTAGCTTGAAAATCTATGAAAGAAGGGAGGGCACGAGGCCCTCCGGATTTCAGATGTAGATTCCGGGCATCCACAGATACAGATATGCCAGTTCCAGAGCGGCCATGGCTATGGCGACGATGTAAACCGGCATGCTCCATCCCCAGATTTTGGACCCGTCCAGAGGAGGGATCGGGAGCAGGTTGAATACTGCTAGGAAGGCATTGAGGTACGCTAGAAGGTAGAAGAATATCACCACGACGCCTCCGCCGTTGAATGCGAGACATCCGGCGATCCCCACCAGTGTCAGCAGGATGTTGACTGCGGGTCCGGCGATGCTGATGATCCCGTTCTCCTTCCTGGTCGGGTTCCCCTCGATGTAGACCGCTCCGGGGGCTGCGAACAAGAATCCGAGGACGGATGTCAGCAGGGTTATGAACAGGCCGGTGGGGAATATGCGGAATTCGGAGCGCATCCCGAAGTTCTGTGCGGTGAACTTGTGTCCGAACTCATGGAGAAGGAAGCTGAACACCACCAGAAGGAGGCATATGCCGAATAGGACTATCCATTTCGCTGCGGAGCCGAATTCGTCGCCGAGGTAGGTGATGATTGCTCCCCGTTTGTAGAGGATGGTCAGAGCCAGGGACAGCACAATCACAGCTATCGCTATATCCCCGAGCTCGCGCTTGGAGAACCTGGATTGCCTGTATCCGGGAGTGACGTTGATCGTGTACTCCTCCTGCATGGTCCCTGCCACTCCCTCATCTCTTATAAAGGTTGGAGATTCTCGCTCCGACAGGTAGGGAACTATGGCCAACGCTGCTCACGGGAAGGAGTGTCTCAGATGGTGCGATGCCTGCGGCATGCTCCTTCTGGGCGATTCGTGCTCCGTATGCGGATCCCAGGGGAGGGAGTTCAGGATCAACAGCCCGGGGGACATCCGTCCGTGCATGGGCGACAGCATCGATGTGGTGCTCTCCCTGTTCCGCGAGTTCTTCGGCACCGATGCTCCGCTCCGCGGCAAGGCGCTGTTCCTCAACAAGATCCCGGGGGAGGACCGTACCGACGAGATCGTGGCCTGCGGCGCTGTGATAGCCGTACTCCGCTACGATCTGAGACGGAGGCGCATGGTCATCGATCTCAGGCAGCCCGGAGCGGACATGTTCGCTCCCGTCGCGACCGAGAGGGTGGTGACGTTCGCAGGGATGTCCGGGCATCTCAAGGGCAAGACCGTGCCCGGTGCCAATGTGACAGGCATCGTCGGCGAGTTCCGGAAGGGCGATCCGCTCATCCTGAAGAAGGGAGGCAAGGTCGACCAGGTATAGCACTCGAGGACAGCCCCGTCCTGAAGGAGGCGGAGAGGGCGGTGAAGATACGCGACCTCAATCCCCCTTCAGATATCCCGATATCTCCGGATGCGGGGTTGGAAGAGTTCGTGGAATGCAACCGCGGACACATGAAGAGGATCCAGAGGACCGCTGTGAAGGAGATCCGCAGGTTCCTCGACGAGGGGAACAAGGGCAACCTCCCGGTGACGGTCTCGTTCTCCGGCGGCAAGGACTCCCTCGCAGCTTTCGCGTTGGCGGAGGAGGCGGCGGGCAGGGTCGATCTCATCAACATCGATACAGGGTTGGAGTTCCCGGAGACGTTGGAATACGTGAGACGCTTCGCTTCCGTCCGCGGACTCGAGGTTCATCAGGCCCACGGAGACACGGGATTCAAGGACAACGTCGACACGTTCGGTCCTCCCGCCAAGGACTTCAGGTGGTGCTGCAAGGTCTGCAAGCTCGGTCCGGTGACGGATATCATCGATGCGGACTTCCCCAAGGGGACGGTCACCGTTGAGGGGAACAGGAGATTGGAGTCCTTCGCCCGCTCGAAGATAGGCTTCGTCACCCGCAATCCGTTCGTTCCCAACCAGATCAATCTCAATCCGATCCGCGGATGGAGCGCCGCGGAGGTGTGGGCGTACATCCTCATGCACAGATTGGAGTACAATCCGCTCTACGACAGGGATTTCGAGAGGATCGGGTGCTATCTCTGCCCCGCATGCCTCGAGAGCGAATGGGCCAACACGGGCAGGATCCATCCGGAGCTGCGCTCGGAATGGGACGATTATCTCCGCAGGTACGCCGAGTCCCGCGGTCTTCCTGCGGAATACGTCGAGATGGGATTCTGGAGATGGAAGGCCCTCCCTCCGAAGATGATCCAGATCTCGGAGGAGATGGGACTGGATCTGAGGCCGAAGTGCCAGGCGGGTCCGTCGATGAAGATGGTCAAGGGCGCCTCCCCATGCGCTGCGGGAGGGTATTCCATGGAGGCCGTCGTCACCGTCCCGCGTCAGAGGGACTTCTCCTACGTCGAGGACGCGCTCCGCACCGTCGGGGACACGAAGTACTCCGACGATTACGAGATCGCCCTGCTGCGTCTTCCGATCGGCAGAGCCAGGCTGTTCGGCGGCGGACAGGTGTCCGTCAACTCCCCCGATTCGCGGAACGCCAAGGTCGTGTTCGAGAGGGCCGTCAAGGCGCTGATCCGCGCGATGATGTGCACGGAGTGCGGGATATGCGAGAAGGGCTGTCCGAAGCACGCCATAACCATCGACGGGGGGATGAGGGTCGATCCCGGGAGATGCACCTCATGCGGCAGGTGCGAGCGCTCATGCATGGTCGTCCACTACTACGACCGTCTTGTATCCGATGCGCCGAAGGACGTTCCCGATACCATTAAGAGATGAGCCTACTTGGCAACGCCCATGGATATGGTCATGGGTTTCGCCATGGTGTTAGGGATAGCCCCTGCGTTGCTCCTGATGTTCCTGGGAGTCCGCAACTACACGTTCCCCCGGGTCGAGCAGCCGTTCTTCAGCGATCCGACGTTCTTCATGCTCTTCGTGGTAGGCATGGTCGAAGGCTCCGTCATATTCCTGGCGATCCGCATCCTGTCCGCTCCCACGAGCATCATCATGATGGCTTTGGTCGCGGTGATACAGATCATGGCCATGGTCGTGGTCATGAATCTGAGGAAGTTCAGGGGCAAATCCGATTCCGTGTTCTACGGGTTCGCCCTCGGTCTCGGAAGCGCGTGCGGTCTCGCCACCGGGTTCTGCTTCATCATCTACGGATCCCTCGTCGATGCCGACATCGCGATCGACTCGTCCGTCGTCTCCCTCGTTCTCCTGTCCGTGTCGATGTCTCTCATCATCGGGGCATGCGGCACCACGGTCGGCGAAGGCATCGCGAGGCATAGGGTCATGGAGTACGCCCTCCAGGCGCTGCTCCCGCTGGTCGCGTTCTACATGCTGCTCTCCGCAGGCATCACCAACGCCGACTCGCTGATGTTCTACCTGTTCCTGGTGCTGATGCTGGTCCTCGGCGGCTTCTATTACTACTATGTGATGTGCAAGAGGCTTCCGGGTATCATCCGCGAGGTCCTCCGTATGGAGGGCAAGAAGAGGAACGACATCCCCAAGTGAGTTCAGGCCTTGTAGAATCCCGGTCTCGTCTCGTAGACGAAGCCCCTGTCGAGCATGGCGGAGAGCATCTTCTCCCCCCTCGCCCCGGCGACCTCCTCCACGTCTTCGAGGGTGAACTCGCCCATGATGGATGTGAGTCCCTGCGAGAGGATCTCCATCTTCTCGTCCAGGTCTGCGGCGTGCTCGTAGCGGTAGACCATGGTGGAGTGGGGGTCCGCCTCCTCGATCCTCCGCTTCTTGGCCGCTGTTTCTGCCCTGTCGGGCATGTAATCGTCGGCACCGGTGGCACGGGCCAGGGCGGCCCTGACCTCGCTCTGGTCGTCCGACGTGAAGAAGAAATTGAGCTTCCCGACCCTCTCGGTGCATCCGCAGTAGGGGCACGTGCTCGTGGAGACGTCCCTGTCCACTATGCGCGGACGTCTGCAGGCACCGCAGAGGGTCAGGCCGTAGTTCATCTGTACTCCGTGAACACGAGCGCGGAGATGCAGCAGCCGTAGTGATCCATGGGGATCTCCAATTCCTCTGCCTCGAACTTGATCTCTCCGAACTCGACGTTGCGGATGCGTGCCATCTCCTCCATCTTCCAGGAGAGGATCTCCCTGAGGGAATCGGCGGAGCCGTGGATGTGGCCCTCGGCGACGTATCCGCCCTTGCCGTCCTTCCTGAAGGCATAGGCGATCCCGGCGGCGATGGTCTCCCCCTCGCATCCCCTCATCTGAGCGAGGACGCAGTGCGTCACGGCGCCCATGGTCAGGGGCTTGAAGGGGATCCTGCAGGCTCCCTCGGGTATGACCGAGGACACGGAGACGAGGTTCTGCTCGCCGATGCCCGCTTTGATCAGTGCTATATCGAAGGCGTTGAGGTCCGACGTCTTGCTGACCGCCGACCCCCTGACTGTGAAGAATTTTGTGGGTACTAGTTCCATTTGATCAACCGTATAACGTGTTCTGGGTTTGGTCGCGCTCCACCGATGCCTGGTCCGCTTCCAGCTTCTTGCGGATCTCCTCCGCCTCCGTCAGGAGCGGCTTGGAGTCGATCCTCAGGCCCTTGATCATCTTGGACAGGGGCTCCAGGAACTCCACGGCTGATCCCGGGTCGGGGATGTTCGGATTCGCAGGGCACATGAGGGTGGCAGCGACCATGCCGTGGGGCCTGCTCTCGCACAGTATGACCCCGGAGGTCCCCTTGACCATCCCGTTGTCCATCCTGGGGAGTCCCGAGGCCATCTCCAGCTTCTCGGATGCCAGTCCGCTCCCGCATACGACGGCGCGGTCCTTGTCGCTCATCCAGGGTATGCCCTCCATGCAGATGATCTGGCGGCATCCCAGGTCCCTGAGCTTGGACAGCACGGCCATGCCGATCTCGTAGCAGTCCTCGGGCTTGGGCGCGAACTCCGACGTGCATACGATCAGGTCCTTGCCTGTCTTCGTCCTGCTCTTGATCCCGTAGAATCTGATCGGAGGATACGCGATGCCCTCCGAGATGAGGCTGTAGGGCGGGATGTTCCCGCCGTTCATCCCGGCGATGGCCGGCATCTTCAGCTGGGAGACGATGTAGTTGGCGGCTATCGAGCTCACCAATCCCACGCTGGGGAAGCCGACGATCCCGATCGGGTCGTCCAGAGCCAGGTCTGTGTATGTATGAGTCTCGATGCCCATGCCGGGGTCAATGCCCAGCAATGTATTAAGGGAATCGACGGATTCGGCGGGTCCATGAGCGACCGCATATCATCCGACAGGACATCCGGGGGCATCCCCGTGGTGGTGGAGCGCATCCCGGACAGCCAGAGCGCCGGGTTCATGATCGGCGTGGCCACCGGGTCCAGGGACGAGGTCCCGGAGATCTTCGGACTGTCCCATCTGCTCGAGCACACGGTTTTCAGGGAGACTAAGACCCGCGATTCCTTCCAGATGGCCAAGGAGATGGAGGGTGCCGGCGGCGAGATGAATGCATTCACGGGGAGGGAGATGACCGCGTTCTACGGGATAACCATCCGCGAGACAGCATCCACGGCCATGGACATGGTCGGGGACATCGTCGCGAACCCCCTCATCAACGAGAAGGACACGGAGCTGGAGAAGAAGATCGTGCTGCAGGAGCTGAGCATGATCGAGAACGAGCCCGAGACCCGCATCCACGATCTGTTCGAGAGCCACCTCTGGAGGGGGCATCAGCTGGGCCAGGACGAGGGCGGGGACAAGGATATCGTCGCCGGTCTCACCGTGGCGGACCTCCGCGCATACTACGAGGAGAAGTACCTCATCCCGAATCTGGCGGTCTATGCCGCAGGGGACGTCGACCTCGAATCGACGGTCTC
>LVVU01000083.1 GCA_006954465.1 Candidatus Methanoprimaticola hominis | reverse complement strand
CAGGATGGCCTCCGCGATGGGCCTTCCGAGGAACGTGAGAGAGACGGCCGCCATGATCTACAGGAAGGCCGTCAACAAGAACCTCATCAGAGGCAGGTCCATCGAAGGCGTCGTGGCCGCTTCGCTGTATGCGGCATGCAGGCAGTGCGGCGTCCCCAGAACCCTCGACGAGGTCGCCAACTCCAGCCTCGTAGGCAGGAAGGAGATCGGAAGGACCTACAGGTTCATGACCCGCGAGCTGAAGCTGAAGCTCATGCCCACCAAGCCCCAGGACTACGTCCAGAGGTTCTGCTCCGAGCTGAAGCTCAGCGGAGAGGTCCAGAGCAAGGCCGCGGAGATCCTCAAGGACGCGTCCGAGAAGGAGCTGACCTCCGGCCGCGGACCCACCGGAGTGGCGGCGGCGGCGATCTACATCTCCTCCATCCTGTGCAACGAGCGCAGGACCCAGAGGGAGGTGGCGGACGTCGCCGGAGTGACGGAGGTCACCATCAGGAACCGCTACAAGGAGCTCACCGAGAAGCTGGGCATCGAGATCCAGCTCTGAAGCTCGACGGGCCCTCTCCGGAGGGCCCCAAACCATCCTCATTTATCTTAGATCAACATCCTCATCCCCATGGCGGAAGAGAAACAGCGTCCCAGCAAGCACATCTGTCTCACGCGCAGGGCACCTATAGGCATATCGACGGACCCGGAGCTGGACATGCTCACCGCACTCGCGGACCCTGATGTCCTGAATCTGACGAGAGGGCTGGCCAAGAAGGAAGTCCGGTCCCCGTTCCCTGACGGCCTGTTCGGAATGGATGCTGCCAGAACCAACGCCGCGATCCGCAGGATGCGCGACGCGGGACTGATATCCTCCCGCCGTGACGGCAACGACCACGCCTACTTCCTGAACGCACCCAGGTTCAGAGAGCTGGCGCAGTTCATCGAGAGTCTCGAATCGGAACCCGAGAAGGCCTGATCAGGACTTCTTCTTGGGCGCAGAGGTCTTGGTGGGCTTCACGTTCCCCGGCTTGGTCCAGTCGAACTGGAGATAATAGACCATGTTCCGTCTGACGAGGCCGAACAGGATCTCCTTCTTGACACCGCCCGAAAGACGGACGGTCTTGGAGATCTCCGGCCAGGAACGGAGGTTCTCCTCCGTGACGGCATGGGCCAGATAACGGGCGTGGGAATCATCCATGGACTCCTGATACGCCCTGAAATGTGTACCGAACTTGAATCCGGTCTTCACCACGAGACCTCTCTCGCGCAGATCCGAATACACGAGATAACGCATGCGGAACTCCTTCTGCAACGAGGAGCCGAGACGCATGATATCATCGAAAGTCATCTGTTCGTCATCCGGGCCGATCACCGTGAGCTTCCCTTTGCCGACGAGGTGGATCGCCTCGAGCAGGGAGAGCTGCAGCGCCTCAGACGTCGCCGTGCCGTAGTATCCGTAATCCCTGAGGGCATCGAAGAATCCGCGGTCGAACACGAAGACACGGTCGCGGATCAGATAGCCGGTGGGCTTGCAGTTCATCGGCTCGGGATAGATGCTTCCGCTGGGATCCTTCAGCGACAGGGTGTAGTAGAGCACGTCCCCGTCCTCGTCGACGATCCCGTACATCAGCTTCTTGTTCCTCTCGCCGACCTCGGACGCCTCGCGGATGAAGGTCATGATGTCCACCGCGTTCCTCTCAGAGACCGTGCGGACCATGTACTCCGGGCGGGAATTGGTCATCTGCTTCCCGACAGGGAAGACGGACAGGTCGTATCCGCCGGATTCGAACTTGCATAGGAGTCCGCGGGACCTCAGATCCTTGAAGACGGTGTACTTGATGTCGAAGCCCTCGACCTGCCTGGCTGCGTGACGGAAGAGGTCCGAGAACTCCACGGGCTCCCCTTCGGGCGTCTGGATCTCCAGACGGCGGGAGTCGACCAGATAGACGGCCTCCACGAGGTCCAGATCCACTCCGCCGCCGCTGCGCGGATAACCGTAGTTACCGCGGGTGTAGAGCCTGCTGCCCTCGCTCTGGTCCCTGACCTCCACGTAATCGTCCAACAGAATGCCCGGCATCGAACCTGCCAAAGTCTTGCAGTATATAAGGAACGGGGGGACGGCTTCAGACCGCCCCGCCCGGGGGGTTTCACTCGTCGATCGACGAGGAGGGCAGGGTGCCCTCGATGTACTGCTCGTATCCGTACAGATCGATGAGACCGTGGCCGGACAGGCAGAACACGATGGTCTTCTCCTCGCCGGTGGCCTTGCACTCGAGGGCCTTGTCGATGGCCGCTCTGACGGCATGGCAGGACTCGGGTGCGGGGACGATGCCCTCGGTCTTGGCGAACAGGCATCCGGCCTCGAAGGTGTCGGGCTGGTCGTAGGAGACCGCCTTGCACAGGCCCTCGTCGTAGGCGGCGGACACGAGCGGGGACATGCCGTGGTACCTGAGGCCTCCGGCATGGATGCTCTTGGGGACGAACTCGCTTCCGAGGGTGTACATCATCAGGAGAGGGGTCATACCGCCGGTGTCGCCGTAGTCGTACCTGAACTCGCCCTCGGTGAGGGACGGTGCGGCCTTGGGCTCGACGGCGATGATCTCCGTCTCGGACCTTCCGGCGAGCTTCTCCCTCATCATCGGGAAGGTGAATCCGGCGAAGTTGGATCCCCCTCCGACGCAGGCGATCATGTAATCGGGGACGATCTCGGCCTTCTTCATCTGCTCGAGGGTCTCCAGACCGATGACGGTCTGGTGGAGCATGACGTGGTTCAGAACGCTTCCGAGGGCGTAGCAGGTGTGCTCGTCGTTGGCGGCGAGCTCGCATGCCTCGGAGATGGCGATGCCCAGGGATCCGGTGGTGCCGGGGTGCTCCTTGTTCATCCTCCTGCCGAACTCGGTGAACTCGGACGGGGAGGCGTAGACCTCGGCTCCGTACATGTGCATCAGGGTCTTCCTGAACGGCTTCTGGTTGTAGCTGCCGCGGACCATGAAGACGGTGGTCTTGATGTCGAAGAGGTTCGACACCATGGCGAGGGCGGTCCCCCACTGCCCCGCACCGGTCTCGGTGGTGAGGGTGTGGATACCGGACTCGGCATTGTAGTAGGCCTGAGCCAGAGCGGAGTTGCCCTTGTGGCTTCCGAGGGGGCTCATGTCCTCCCTCTTGAAGTAGATCTTGGCGGGGGTCTTGAGGTACTTCTCGAGACGGTACGCCCTCTGGAGGGGTGCGGGCCTGTTCAGGTAGATCAGATTGTCCCTGACCTCCTCGGGGATGTCGATGTACCTCTCCGTGGAGCCCTCCTGCTGGATGATCGGCTTGCAGAAGATGGGTTCGAAGTCCTCGGGCTTCGCCGGCTCCTTGGTGACCGGGTTGAGAGGAGGCTTGATGGGATTGGGGAGATCGGCCGCGAGGTTGTACCAGCGCTTCGGTATCTCCTCGGGGTCGAGTGTGATGCGTGCATCTTTCGGTATTGCCATAAATGAACGATGACACACGCATATATGTACATAATGGCGTTTCGATGAACAATAACATACATAGCATGATCGTACGACAGCGTCCTCTGACGGAACAGGTCTGTGGACGGACCTGCGTCGAAGAATGTCGATTCGGATCGCTGGCCGTGTATGTGATGCACGAGCGGGGAAGAGATATCCCTCGTTGGAAGAAGGGGCCGAAGCCCCGGTTTGTCGGAAGGATCAGACCTTCCTTCTGTGCATGAGGACGACGGCTGCGACGAACACCAGGACGATGGCGGCGATGCCGACGTACAGCATCGCGTTCGACGGGGCGTCGTCGGAACCCTCGGGATCGACGGGCGTCGGGACTGGCTCGTCCTCGGGAGCGACCATGAACACCGAGAAGTGGGTGGTCTCCATGGTGAATCCTCCCGTGGATTGATCGTAGGATGCCTTCATCTTCGTCTTGACGCCGTTGTCGTCGACATACCAGACATATAGCTTGGAAGCATCCTCGCCGTCGCGGAGCTCGTATCCGAACACCACGGTCGCGACTCCTCCGAGCTCGTGTATCCTGTCGTTTCCGACGAATGCTCCGAGGACGATGAACTGTCTGTCTCCTACGACCTGCTTCTGCATCTCGTTGAGATCGCCGTGGACGTTTCTGTCCATCTCCAGCTTCACATCCTTGTCGCCGGACAGCATGTTCACGACCTTCTCATCCACATGGATGGACTCCTTGCCGCTTCCTACCTTCAGGCTAGCTCCATGCTCGGAGATCCTCCCGATGGCCTCGGAGGACACGATGACGGATGCGCCGCTGTCGTTCCTGACCTCGATGGTCTTGGAGATCTCTTT
Organism: Candidatus Methanoprimaticola hominis; assembly: GCA_006954465.1. Taxonomy (GTDB): domain Archaea; phylum Thermoplasmatota; class Thermoplasmata; order Methanomassiliicoccales; family Methanomethylophilaceae; genus Methanoprimaticola; species Methanoprimaticola hominis. The sequence goes on along the minus strand of LVVU01000083.1, from coordinate 3,607 downwards.
GTTGTCGACGGAGACCTCGTTCATGGCGGCGGAGGACTGATCGATGGCCTTCCGGACGCTGTCGGCGTCGAGACCGCCGTCCTTGGCAGGAACTATCGTGACGGATTCGGCCTTGGTGACCTTACCGCCCTTCTTCTCCACCTCGACGGATGACATCAGACCGGAGACCTCCTTGGATTCGACCGTGGATGATTCCCTGGTCTCGGAGACGCCGTTCCTGATCGTCTCGATGGAGGACGAGTCCTTCCTCTCCATGTCGGTATCGGTGCTCCTCCCGGTCTCGATGACCCTGGTCTCGTTGCCGTCCTTGTCCTTGACGACGGTGGTCTTCTTGGAATCCGTCTGTGAACCGTTCCCGAGATCCTTGGTCACGGACTCGGAATCCACGGAGGTGGAACCTTCGGGGGTCGTCCTGGCGTATCCCTTCCTGCTGACCGTGCTGCCGTTCTTGTCCTTGGTCTCGGAGGTGCTCTTCCTGACCTCCTCGACGGTCGTACCGTTCTGATCCTTCACTACCAGGGTGCTGTCGAAGCTCTCGAGGGTCCCGTCCTTGTTCTTGACGACCTTCTTCGTCTCCTTGGAGCTTCCGATGGTCTTCCCGGACGAGTCCTTCGTCTTCGAATCGATGGTGGTCGAGGTCTGGGTCCTCCCTCCGGAGACGGTCGTGTTCCTGACCTCCTCCCTGGTCTCGGTGGAGCTGAGGGCTTTGCCGTCAGCATCCCTCTTGACCTCGGTGGTGGTCTTGATCGAACCGTTTCCTGTGGTCCGGATGTCGACTATCGTCTCGGAGGAACCGGCCTCCTTTCCGCTCGCATCCCTGGAGACCTCGGTCGTCGTCGTGACGGATCCGTTGGCTTTGGTCTGGGTTTTCACGGTCTTCTCGTAGGACCAGACCGTGTTCCCATTGGCATCCTTGGTCGTCTCCACGATCTTGGTCTCGGAGCCCTTCCTCGTCTCCTCGGTCTCCTTGATGCCGGTGATGTTCCCATCCTTGTCGCGGGAGGTCTCGGTGGTCGTGACCTTGGTCCCGCCAGGGATCTTCTCAGTGGTCGATTCGGACTTCTTGGTGGCGGTGACTTCGCCGTTCGCATCCTTGATGACGGATTCGGTCTTGGTGATGACGGTTCCGTCCTTCTTCGTCTCCTTCGTTGCGGAGAAGTCGACGGTAGACCCGTCCTTCTTCGACTCCGTTCCTTTCGTCTTCTCGGTGACTGTTCCGTCCTTGGAGGTGGTGATGTCGGAAACGGATTGCGTGACGTTGCCGTCCCCGTCCTTCTCAGTGACGGTCCTGCGCTCAGCGTCGTTCCCATCGGCATCCTTGGTCTTCTCAACTACGGTGATGGATTCGCTCCGGGTCTGGTTCCCGTCGGGATCCGTCTTCAGGGTGGTGACCGTGGTTGTGGTCTTTGAACCGTCCGCGCTGGTGTCCACCCTGGTCTCGACCTCCTCCCTGGAGCCGTCCAGCCTCTCCGTCGTCTCGGTCTTGATCCGGGTGATGGCCGTCCTCGTTCTTCTTCTCGGAGCTGGTCTCGGTCTTGATCTCCCCGTCCTCTGTGATCGAGGGCTTCGGGTCGGGCTTGTCTCCGTCTCCGCCGGGGATGTTTCCCTCGCCTTCCTTTGTGGTCTCCCATATTATCTGGAAGTTCCCGCCATCGGTGTAGTATCCGAGCGTCCAGCTGTTGTAGACCCCGTCCTTGTACTGGGCCCAGTAGGTCCAGAGGCTCATGTCCTCCGGACCCTGGTACTGCTTCAGACCGAACATCGAATTGATCCAGCCTTTCAGATCGTGCCCGCCGGCCGAGCCGCTGTAGAGTTCGAGCTGGATCCCGTTCTCTCTACAGGCCTTGACCAGGGCCTCCTCGGCATTGTACGCCTCGGCGGATATGGTGATCCCGCTTCTCAGGGCATCCTCCGAATAAGCACCGTATGTGGCCTTGTCGAAGTCCTTTGTGATCTTGATGAAGAACCGATAAGTGTTCAACTGACTCGGCTTCGGAGGAGGTTCGACGACCATAACAAAACAGACAGACTCTTTGATGGTCGAACCGCTGCGAACGGTGATGCTTATCTTGGCCTCTCCTGTGGCAAGGGCCTCTATCGTAACAGAATCCCTATCATTAGGTCCGATAATCCTGACGATGCCGGGGTGATCGGAAGACCACTCGATCAACTTAGGGCCGTCAGTCTTGATTTCCGCAGTAATCGTCGTAGTACGGTTGGCGTCACCGCTGCCATACAGTTGTTTAAATGTATCGGAGATTCTTACCTCCAGGTCGTAATCCTCCCCGGGAGGACTGGATTCGAGATATATTCTGAAGGTATGACGGATATTGACCGTATCGACCGACAATGGCCCTGCATTGAACCACTCGGTGCCGACCTTGTACTCGACAATCCATATTCCGCTCACCCCGTCGATCTTGGAGATCACACCCGAATTGGTAATCTCATAATCGATACCCCGGGATTTCAGGGCGGCCTTCAAAGCATCCAAGGCAGTTGACCCTGCCGCCGATATGTCCAGAGTCTTCTCTTCATAATTGATATGGAAATTATAGGGATTGTTATCGGCTGTACCGTAGCAATATACCGTTCCGGAATCGAGATACCAGATAAGATTGCCTTTCAGTGTTGCTCTGACCGCTTGAGAACTGAACTGAGTGCCGGTTTTTGAAGTCTTAAAATAACCCTTGGGCTCGGTCTTATCAGCGTAATCCTCGAAGATATAGAGTGCGTTTGGCGGGCTGTACGGCAAAAGGTAGACATAGATCCTACCCGTCGTGTCGAAGTAACCAGTAGATAGAACGATTGATCCGTGTGTGCTCACAGAATCCTCTCTGTAAATCTCATAATCCTTCGCATCCAGATTAGCAGATTCAGAGCCGTGTTCGAGGATCCCGTCCTCCAAGGCATCCATATCCAAGACATAGAGGTACTTTCCGTTCACATACCCCCTTCCATTGAATGTTAAAAGTGCTGATAAAGTTGGTGAATCGAACTCGATATCCACGATGGGTGAGCCACGCAACGTGCCATCATTGTTCACGACGACGGCGGTTATGGTTGCATTCCTGATCGTTTCATTCTCATTATCGAACAGTCCCTGGGAGTATGCCGCCAGGAACAGTATCGTTCTTCCGTTCCTCGTATCACAGGTTAACCATCCGTCATCCAGTAGCCTCCCGTTCTGCGAGGGGATCTCCAATTCGACCTTGTCTCCATTTTGGAGATTTACCGATGCAAGACCTCTATAACCCGAGTTGGTCAAGGCCTCGATGAAATACAGGTGTCCGTTTGCGAATACGGGCGCAGAAGTAGTTCCGTATATTCCGAACCACTTGCAATCGACCCCGTTGGCCCAACGGTCATCGAAAATCAATTTACCGGTGGATGCCACCATCTTGAAGATCTTTCCTTCGCAGAGCCCGTAGAAGAATCCGGAATCGTAGAATACCGTACTGAACTTCTTCTGAGAAGAATAGATTTCATTCAAATCGGAATCATAGACCGTGACTATTCAGAACCCCCTCGTTCAACCCTTCTTTTGACTTTACGATCCTGCCGTGCAGGCGTATTTGATTCATAGGTATAAGATTTTATGAATGTA